>DATCXS010000420.1:0-5733 GCA_036565645.1 Mucilaginibacter sp. | reverse complement strand
CCGCCATAAAACACAAGCTTATATTAACAGCATTGGCCAGGGCCGTGTATGGACTGGCGAGCAGGCGCTTAAAATTGGCTTGGTAGACCGTTTAGGTAATATTGCTGATGCCGTTAAATCAGCTGCTAAAAAAGCCAAAATAAAAGACTATAAACTGGTAGCCTATCCCGAACAAAAAAGTGTATTGAACAGACTGGGTGAAAGCTTTAGCATACAGATGAAAACCCGGATGCTAAAATCAGAGCTTGGCGAAAACTACCCGATTTACGAACAAATAAAAAATCTGACTTCAACAATGCGTACACCGCTTGCACGTATGGAGTATGATGTAGTGGTAAAATAAAGCGCTTGCTTTTTAAAATTGACAATTGTAAATTTACAGTTTACAATTAGCATGATCCAGAGTTTTAAACATAAGGGTTTACGGTTGTTATGGGAGCAGGGAAATAATAGTAAGTTGCCTGCTGATCAAGTCAACAGGATTGAACGTATGCTAGATATTATTGATAGCGCCCAACAAGTTCCCGAAGATTTTGGAGGCTTTCAGAATTGGAATATTCATAAGCTTTCAGGCGATCTAAAAGATTTTTGGAGTATTAAGGTGAATAAAAATTACCGCATAATATTTCGATTTGACGGACAACATGCTTACGACGTTGATTATATAGATTATCATTGATAAATACCATGAAAAGACAAATGAGATATATACATCCTGGCGAAATTTTGCGCGAGGAAGTAATTGCAGCTAATGGACTAACCATAACAGCTGCATCTAAAATGTTGGGTATTTCAAGGCAAAGCCTGAATAAAATTATTCATGAACAGTCTGATATAACACCCGAAATGTCCTTTAGAATAGCAAAAGTATTTGGCGGAACGGCAGATGTTTGGGCAAACATGCAGACAAAGTTTAACCTGCATCTGGCTGCCGAAAAGACTAAATCGCTTGATTTGAAACCTTACCAATACAAACATTCCGCTTAGGCTTATTATAATCTGATCATGGAAAATAAAGCCATAGCCCGTAAACTTCGTTTGCTATCACAACTCATGGAACTGCATGAGGTAAATCCTTTTAAAATTAAGTCTATAGCTAACGCGGCTTTCAACGTCGATAAATTTAACGGAAAAATAGCCAGCAAAACTTTCGGGGAATTAGAGAAAATATCGGGCATTGGTAAAAGTGTAGCTACCAAGGTTATGGAGCTGGTACAATTAGGTACGATATCTGAACTTGAAGAATTGATTGCCGGCACACCACCAGGGGTAGTTGAAATGATGGGCATTAAAGGCATCGGCGCTAAAAAGGTGGCTGTAATATGGCGCAACATGGGTATTGAAACCATTGGCGAACTGTTTTATGCCTGCAACGAAAATCGCCTGATAGAAGCTAAAGGCTTCGGTTTAAAGACTCAGGAAGAAATTCGCAAGGCTATTGAATTTAAAATGGCCAGCACCGGCAAATTCTTGTATGCCCAGGTTGAGCCCGAGGCCGACAGGATCATGGAGAAGTTGAAATTTACCTTTACTAACCTCTTAATAGATTTCGCGGGCGAATACCGCAGGCTTTGCGAGGTAGTTAATGAACTGGTAGTGATAATAGGCGGGCGCGATTGTGAAATTGTCTACCAAGCCATATTAAATTCTGATCTGGCAAATGATATGAAGCCTGAAGGCGACCATATTACCGGCACTACTGAAAATGGTTTGCGCTTGGTGTTTTATGTAGTCGAGAAACGTTTGTTCTTTAAAACGTTATTTATTAAAACCGGCAACGACGAGCATGTTAAGGCCATTTTAGAACGCGGCGGTAATGATGCAGATCAGCCCGAAAATGAAGAACTGATTTACAAAAAAGCAGGTTTAGCGTTCATTAAACCAGAGCTGCGCGAAGGTATTACTTTTATTGAGAAAGCAGCAACCAACACGCTGCCCCAATTAATATCCTACAATGACTTGCAGGGAACCTTGCATAATCATAGTACCTGGAGCGATGGTGTAAACACAATCGAAGAAATGGCGGCATATTGCCGCGATGAATTAAACCTGCAATACCTGGGGTTATGCGACCATAGCAAAAGCGCGTTTTATGCCAAGGGCCTGAGCATTGAGCGCGTATTGCAGCAGCATGAAGAGATAGATCATCTGAACAAGGAAATGGACGGTTTTCATGTGTTTAAAGGTATTGAGTCTGATATTTTAAATGACGGGTCGCTGGATTATCCGGAGGAAATATTAAAGCGGTTCGACTTTATAGTGGCATCCATCCATAGCAATTTAAAGATGAGCGAAGAAAAGGCAACAGAGCGCCTGATTAAAGCTATCGAAAACCCATACACCACTATATTGGGCCACCCAACCGGCCGGTTATTATTGAGCCGTAACGGTTACAGTATAGATTATAAAAGAGTAATTGACGCTTGTGCTGCCAATAATGTGGTAATAGAGATTAACGCTAACCCTTTACGATTGGATTTGGATTGGCGCTGGCATCAGTACGCTTTAGATAAAGGCGTATGGTTATCCATCAATCCTGACGCGCATCGTAACGAGGGCTTTCTGGATATGCATTATGGCGTTATAGTGGGCCGTAAAGGTGGTTTGTATAAGGAACGATGCTTAAACGCGCTATCTTTATCAGAAATAACTCAATTTTTTAAAGACAAAAAGAAATAGCCAGTGGCCATACAGCAACTTAAAGATCACCAGGAAATATTGCAAAAAGTTATTGATAAGCTGGTGCCTGATATTGAGCAGGCCTGCGGATTAATAACGTCAACTTTGCAAAATGGTAAAAAGGTTTTAATTGCCGGTAACGGTGGCAGTGCGGCGGATGCGCAGCATATAGCGGCCGAATTAAGCGGTCGTTTTGTAAAGAACCGAAAGGCTTTGCCCGGTATTGCTTTGACTACTGATACCTCTGCACTTACCGCAATAGCTAATGATTATGGCTATGATTATGTATTCGCACGTCAGGTAGAGGCCCTGGCTCAGCCGGGCGATCTGTTTGTCGGCATATCAACCAGCGGCAACAGTGAAGTTGTTTTAAGGGCATTTAAAACCGCAAGAGAGATGGGCTGCCAAACATTGGGTCTTTCAGGACACGACGGGGGCAAGATGAATGGCTTGTGCGATCTGAATATTATCGTCCCGTCGGGCACTACGGCCCGTATCCAGGAAATGCATATTCTGATAGGGCATATACTTTGCCAGGCTGTTGATGATCTGTACTAACCCTAAAACCATGAGAATAGATTTAGAACGGGCGCTTTTAGAAAAAATAAGCGACCTGCAGGAAACTAAAAATAAAGTTGACTTTTGGAAAAGCGAAGGCGATAAAGTGGTGTTTACAAACGGGGTATTCGACTTATTGCACGTTGGCCATATAACTTATATGTCGAAAGCAGCGAACCTGGGTGACAAGCTGGTGGTGGGTTTAAATGCCGATAGCTCGGTAAAACGTATTAAAGGCGACAGTCGCCCGGTGAACGATCAGGCTAACCGCGCAGCGTTGCTGGCTGCGCTATTTTTTGTAGATGCTGTGGTGATCTTTGAAGAAGATACGCCGGCAGACCTGATCTGTACTTTATTGCCCGACATCCTGGTAAAAGGTGCCGATTATACGATCGACAACATTATAGGCGCCAAAGAGGTGCTGGCCAATGGGGGCGAGGTCAAGACTATTGATCTGGTTGAAGGTTACTCGTCAACTTCCATTATTCAACGTATTCAAAGTCAAAGTAGCTAAGGCAAACAGATGAAGATACTGGTAATCCGTTTCAGCTCGATGGGCGACATTATTTACACAACCCCGGTTGTGCGATGCCTGAAAAAACAATTGCCGGGAGTCGAAGTGCATTTTATTACCAAACCTGCTTTTAAATATATTTATGACAGCAACCCCTATGTTGATAAGCTGCTGTTGCTAAAGCCTACGCTTTCCGAGACCATTAAAGACATCAAAGCGGAAGGTTACGACTATATCGTCGATCTGCATAATAACCTGCGTACGGCCCTTATTAAGCTCCGTACGGGGATCCCGTCATCGACTTTTAAAAAGCAAACCATACGCAAGTGGTTAAGCCTTAAATTTAATTTGAAGCTGGTACCACCCGTACATTTGGTTGATCGCTATATGAAAGCTGTCGGGACGTTAGGCGTAAAGAACGATAATCAACCAATAGATTACTATATTAAGGCTGAGCATCAGCTAATTACACTATTGCCTGCCTCTCATCAAAATGGCTTTGTCGCCTTTGTTATTGGCGCAACGCATTTTACCAAGCGCATGCCTAACTCAAAGATCATCAGTATTTGCAGGGAAATTGATTTGCCCGTAGTTTTACTGGGCGGTAATGATGTTAAGGCTAATGGTGATGAAATTGCAGCTGCTTTAGGAGAAAGAGCTTACAACGCCTGCGGGATAACTTCGCTGGACGAGTCGGTATTCCTGGTATCCAAAGCTAAAAAGATCATTGGTTTCGACACCGGCTTAACGCACATAGCGGAAGCCTTTGACCGACCCATTGTGTCGGTGTGGGGTGGTACGGTGCCTGAATTGTTGGGCGTACAGCCTTATAAGGTAAAAGAGGTATTGGTGGCAGGTATAGAATTAGAATGCCGACCCTGCTCAAAATTTGGCTTGCCGGCTTGTCCGCTGGGGCATTTTAAATGTATGCGTGACATTAATGAAAACCAGATCACTGAGTTTGTAAACAATTAGTTTATGATGAAAAGAGCATTTTTTTTATCCTGATTATTGGAGTAACGGGTGTTACTGCCTGCGCGCAAAATCTCATCTACGGCGCAAAAATTTCCGGGGGAATTGCCGTTAGTAAATTGAAAATACAGAAGTACTTTCAACCGGTGCTATCAAAACCTTTAACATCAATGCCGCAACAAGATACCGGCATAACTGTTGTAAGAAACACAGAGTTACTATTGGATTAGGGTACTTCTTAAATTAATATTTGCTGATATGAAAAAGCTTCTTTTAATACGACATGCCAAAGCCACTCACGAAACAGGATATGTTGATTTTGAACGCCCGCTTAAACCTTCGGGGCTGCGGGACGCCGAAATAATGGCCGGCAGGATGAAAGCGCATAATATCATTCCGCAACTATTGGTGTCAAGTCCCGCACTGCGCACATTGGCTACGGCAAACGTTATTTCTGAGCACATGGGGCTGGCTAAAACCGAAGAAATTGCCGGTATTTATGAAGCAGCCGCGGACGATTTGGTGGATATTATCAATCAGTTGGATGACAGTTGCGATTTTATAGGACTGGTGGGCCATAACCCTGCAATAGGACAGGTATTGTATCATTTGTCGGGACAGATGCGGGATGTGCCGCCTGGTGCCGTGGGCTTAATTCAGTTTGATATTGATAGCTGGTCGGCTGCGCGCGGTAACGGCGGCAAGCTGATTTATTATGATTCGCCTAAAGATGAGGCTTGATTCATCAATAACTCCACAACTGCTATATCTTCCGGAAAAGTGATCTTAATGTTTTTATGACTGCCATTAACCAGGTGGATCTTAACGCCGGTGGCTTCAACCACGCTGGCATCGTCGGTAAAGCTACTGTTATAATCCTGCTCGTAAGCTTTTTTTAATTGTGCCGATTGAAAGGTCTGTGGTGTTTGCACCAGGTAAATCTCATCGCGCCTGAGCGCAATTGACGCATCGTCTGTTAACTGACGGATAGAATCGCGGCTTTTTACGGC
>DATCXS010000361.1:0-2396 GCA_036565645.1 Mucilaginibacter sp. | reverse complement strand
ACATATACAGGGACTGAAAGATTATGCCATTGTCTATACGCCGGAAAAAAAGATATTGCTCAAAGGTTCGATCAAGACGATGCTCGACATATTTCCCCATGCCCGTTTCCTTAGGGTACATAAATCATTTATAGTGAATCTGCAACATGTCTGTCAGCTGGAGCGCAACAGCATTTTACTGAATGGGCAGCAGGTGCCCATTGGACGCAATTTCCGAGATGACCTGGAAAAGCATCTGAAGCCTCTCCAATAAGTAGAATGTGGCTATCAATTATTAACTACAAGTCCCTCAACTTACGTATCTGTTCAAGTGCTGATATGTCAATGTAGGTTGATAGCATAACCACCAACCAGGATATATTGTACGCTATTTTCTTGCAGAGATCTCCAGAAATTTAATATTTCTTCATCAAAAACGTCCACAAATTACTTGCTGATAAAAGTTTATGAACGATAGTGGCGTTATTCATGGTTTGTTGAATTTTATATAGCAGGGTAGCCATCTCAAAGCGCTCTATAACTTCTCTTCAACCCTGCTTTCAAAAGATCCAGTTCAGCTTTTCAAATGCCTCTTTTTGTTTATCCATGATATTAATTACCTTAATATAACAAAGTTGTGTTGCGTCAGATTTTAATATATCCATTAAAACAAAAAACCCGATCAGTTTTGACCGGGTTTTTTTAGTGCGGAAGAAGGGACTCGAACCCCCACGCCGTGAAGCGCCAGATCCTAAGTCTGGTGCGGCTACCAATTACGCCACTTCCGCATTAGGATTTTTAGAGCTGCAAAGATAGCTCAATTTAACAGATTATGAAATTGTTATTAAAACTTTTTCTTAACCGCCTTATTGTTAGCAGGATATATTGTTACGATACGTTATAAATCTGGTATACACCAACTACCTTGCGGCCCTCGCCTACCAGCACATTGGTAATCTTCTTTTCCATCATTAACGGCTCTACCTGGCTGATAAATTCTTCAGCATCTACAATAACCGGGTTGGTGGTCATCATATCGGCAACTGATAGTTTGGAAATGTCTTGATTTTTAAGCAATGCGCGGCGCAAATCGCCATCGGTAATAATGCCATCGATATGATCTTTATTACCAACCATTACCATCCCCAATTTACCCTCAGACATGCTAAGCAGAACATCAGTAAAGGAAGCGTCTTTGTGAATGAATGGCAGGTTATCTGTCCGCATAAGATCCTTGACACGGGTAAGTAACTTGCGGCCCAAACTACCACCCGGATGAAAGCGTGCAAAGTCCTCTTCCTGGAAGTTTCGCGACTCCATAAGCGCAATCGCAAGGGCATCGCCCATTACCAACGCAGCGGTAGTTGACGATGTTGGCGCCAAAGCTAATGGACAGGCCTCGCGGGTAATATTGATATTCAGATGATGATCGCTATTTGTAGCAACAGTTGAAGTAGGATTGCCTGTCAGGCTGATTATTAGGTTGTTATGATATTTTAAAAATGGAATTGTTTTCAAAACTTCATCAGTCTCACCAGAGTATGAAATCAAAATAATGGTATCATCATTGCCGATGATCCCGAGGTCGCCGTGAAAGGCATCGCCGGGATGCAGAAACAAAGAAGGCGTGCCCGTGCTTGACAAAGTTGCGGCTATTTTTTTACCAATCAACCCAGATTTACCTACGCCAATTACGATCACTTTGCCCGTACTGCTCAAAATAGCCTCAACGACACCGGTAAACGTATCATCTATCAGCCCGGCGACGTGTTGTAATGACTCAATCTCGACCGCGAAAACTCTTTTAGCAATATCTTTCATGTCCTTTCCCAGCCCCCTCCAATGGAGAGGGAATTTTTGATTAGCTGATTTAGTTAGCTGATTAAGGGTTTAATTACTTCTTCTAATTGGTGAAGTTTTACCATGTTCGGGCCGTCGCTTAAGGCATTATCGGGGTCGGGGTGTGCTTCCATGAAATAGCCGTCGGCACCAAAGGCTTTAGCAGCCAGGGCCATCATCGGCACAAAGGTACGGTCGCCGCCGGTTTTGCCACCGGCACCACCCGGGCGCTGTACAGAGTGCGTACAATCCATACACACCGGATAACCAAATTTCTTCATGTCATAAATATTTCTGAAGTCGACCGTCAGGTTATTGTAGCCATACATATTGCCGCGCTCCGTTAATATCACCTGGTTATTACCTGCCTCAACTACCTTTTGCGCCGGATAAAACATATCCTGCCCGGAAAGGAACTGCGCTTTTTTGACATTGACGATTTTGCCAGTTGCGGCAGCGGCGACTAACAGATCTGTCTGACGGCAAAGAAACGCCGGGATCTGCAAAATATCAACTATCTGCGCAGCTATCGCAGCCTGGTAAGGCTCATGAATATCGGTAGTAACCGGCAGATTAAA
>DATCXS010000359.1:0-4476 GCA_036565645.1 Mucilaginibacter sp. | reverse complement strand
AACAACGAGCTGGCTACCCGCAGCTGGTTTGATGATGCTAACGGTAATATAATTATAGGCGCTGATTACCTGGCGAACGCAACCGCCAATAGCGCGACTATCGAACACCCCTGGCTGGCAAAAATAGCTTATCCGGTTTGGGTTTATAAATCAAACGGTACGGTTGTCAGGTTAAATCAAAAGCCAGATGCAAATCATCTGCAGCAATTAAAATCAGGCCCCTGGCAGGTAAAGGATGCATCATTGCCCGGCCAACCCGGGTTTAATGATAAAAGCTGGAAGCGAACAACCAATCCGCAGCAAATGGGGGCCGATGGCGACATCACAGCCTATGCCTGGTATCGCACTAAAATAAAAGTAAATCAGTCAGGGCATTACCTGCTGCTATTACGTAAAGCGCCCGAGGGCGGTGCAGTATTTTTGGATGGTAAACGGGTGGATACTTCGGCAGTATTTCCGGACACGGTGCATTTAACTTTAAGCGGCAGGGTTACACATACCCTGGCAATTTTCACCTCGCACATTGGTCGAAATAAATTGATCTTTAAAATAGGTGAGATAGACACCCTTGACCGTAAAGGCATTTGGGGCAAAGTTGCCTTAAAAAAAGCAGACGGGGGCCGTCCGGTAATGACTATTACCAATTGGCGCATGCATGGCGGCCCATGTGTTAATATGGCAGGCGACGGATGTATTATCGGGTTTGACAAAACTGCGCAGCAATGGTCAAAGTTACCGGCAAAGTCAACCCGCAAGCCGCAATTTTATCGGTCTGTATTAAACCTTACAGGCAAAATATACTCAAATAGTATATGGCGCGTTAATACTACCAGCCTGAGTTCGGGCTCGGTATGGGTTAACGGGCATAATCTGGGGCGATACCCGGAGAAGATCAAAATAAACGGAATGTACATACCCGATTGCTGGCTTAAACCCGGTAAAAACACGGTAGTTATTTTTGACGAAAATGGCGTTTTACCTACACAGGTGGCCATCCGGGCAGAGACAGCAGCGGGTAGAGATACACAATCGTTACAGTTTTAAAACGAAACTGTTACAGTGTTTTTGGGTTATTTTGATAAATTTGTAAACTATTAATAACAAATAAAAACTAAATTAAAAAAATGAAAAAGGTATTATTAGCAGCCGTTGTGGTATTAACTGCAGTTACCGTAAGTTTAGCAGCCAGTGTTGACGGTATTTGGAAAGGATTGGTTGAAGGACAGTATAACTTATCGCTTACTTTGAAAACTGATGGCGCCAAATTAACCGGTGTTTTCACTTTAGTTGATAACAATCCAAAATCTGAAAATCCTGACGAAGCGGGTTACACTCCGTTTGTTGCTGCTCAAATGGGTAAAAACACTATTTCTGACGGTAAAATTGATGGCGATAAACTCCAATTTACAACTACCTTTAACGGTAAACCAATTGTTTATAAAGGTACTATTGCTGAAGGTAAACTGGTTTTAACTACTACTTTTAACAACCGGCCTGTTAAATTGACGTTAAAGCAACCAAAAGTTGCCCAGTAATAAATCCAGATAACGGATAAAAAAAAGCCTTCTGAGTGTTCAGAAGGCTTTTTTTGTATCTGCCTTTTGTCATCCTGCTACGCATGGCAGAAAAAAGAATATGTCATCCTGCAAACATAGGATGACAAGTGGTTATTATACATCGCAAATCAACATCGAAGCTTTCAGCGATTCGATCTGTTTGTCCTGATCTTGTACTGTTGGTAAATACTCTTGCGCTACATAACCTTTAAACCCCAGGTCTTTTATAGCTTTAATTACAGCCGGATAATACAACTCCTGGGTATCATTCGGCTCATGACGGCCCGGTACGCCCGCAACATGAAAATGCGCCAGATACTGATGGTTTTTTCTGATGGTTGCAATTACATCGCCTTCATCAATCTGCATGTGGTATATATCATACAGCAACTTAAAGTTTTCTGAGCCTAATTTTTTACATAGCGCCACGCCCCAGTCGGTGTGGTCGCATTGGTAATCTTTATGGTTAACCTTGCTGTTCAGCAATTCCATGCAAAGTATTACGCCATGTTTTTCGGCAAGGGGTAATATCCGTTTCAGGCCGGTTACACAATTGTCCATGCCTGTCACATCGTCTTTGCCTTCGCGGTTACCGCTAAAGCAGATCAGGTTTTTATAGCCTGCCGCCGCAACTTTCTGTATCAGGTCGCTGTAGCTGGCTACCAGGGTATCATGTTTTTTAAGATCGTTCCAGCCGTAGGTAATAGCAACACCAGGGCCGTTACACATTGACGAATACAAGCCATTCTTTTTGGCAATGGGCCATTCGTCAGGGCCAATAAGGTCAATGGCTTTCATGCCCATATCCTTGGCGGCTTTACATAGTGTATCAAGGTCAATGTTCTGAAAACACCAGCGGCATACCGAATGGTTGATATTGCCCTTTAGTTTGGCGGGTTCCTGCCTAACTGCCGGCGAGGTTTTAAATGCAGACAACGCCCCGGCGGCAGCAACGGCCCCGGTTCCGGCAATAATATTTTTGATAGCCGATCTGCGATTTTGTGATGATCTCATAATATTTAAAATTACGCTTTTTTTTAAATAGCTTTTATAAAAATTTGAATACATTAAACCACGATGCCGTTATTTTGTCTATAATTACAAAAAGAGCAAATAGGAGATAAGAGATGAAGAAGTACTTTTTGATGTCGTTGCTGGCTGTTTTGATAGCTACTGCAGTATGTTATGCCGAAGGTGCAGACGGAAAATGGTCTGGTACTATAGCTTTATTGTATGATGTTACCGTAAACATGAAAGAGGCCAAGGGTGTAGTTAACGGCACTGTTACTACAGAGATTGGTGACATCCCCTTGAAAAACGGCACAATTAAAGGTAACGACATCCTGTTTAAACCTTTTACTTATAATGGCATTGCCATACAGTATGTAAAAGGTAAAATTGACGGCGACAAGATGAATGTCATAGTAGGCTTTCAGGGCACTACTTTTAGCGGGACGCTTAAACGCGCAAAATAAATCCAATTAGTTCTCGTCGATAACTAAAACAGCGTGGTTGAAAGATCCTCAAAATGCTGTACTGGCGTTGCTATGCCTGTCATCGAGCCTATGGCCTGATAAACTTGCGCCGCTTTCTGCCCCTGTCCGCGCAAATATTTAATAGAAGTTGCCCCTGCCGATTTAGATAGCTTTTTGTTACCATCTTCCATTAATAGCTGGTGATGACGGAAGGTGATATTGTTAAAGGCCAGCTCGCCTAACACATCGGCCACAAAAAGTTGTGCGAGTGTCGAGGGATAAAGATCCTCGCCACGTACTACCAGATCAATCCCGAAATGCAGATCATCCACCACCGAGGCTAACTGATAAGCCGGATGGCCATCTTTCTTTTTTACCACAAAATTATTCATCGCTTCGGGCAGGCGCGTCATCGTAATGCCGTTATTTAATGTTTTAAGGCTGATGGGCCTGTCGTCGGTATAGAGGCGCCAGGCGGTGTCGGGAGTATCCAACGGAAAGGATCTTTTGATGCAGTTGCCGGGGTAACTATTTCCCTGCAATTGCGACCTCGAGCATTTGCAGGCAAAAACCTCACGTTGGCCGGCTAATTGTTGCAGCGCATCGTTATACATATCCATCCGGCGCAGCTGCGACCATTCGTCATGATATTCAATAACATTGCGCGGGCCTTCATCCCAGGGTATCTCCAAAAAATTAAGCGTATCAAAAACATCCTGTACATAAGCCAGGTTTACCCGCTGCTGATCCAGGTCATCAATTCTTAGTAAGATCCGGGCGCCGGTTTTACGGGCAATAGCAGCGGTTAAAGCAAATGACAAAGCATTACCCAAATGCAGGTAGCCGCTGGGTGTAGGAGCTAGGCGTGTACGGACAAACTTCTGGTCATTTAGCATAAGCGCCAAAATAGCGTAAATCGGCCTAAATAAAAAAGCCCCTGAATTTTCAGAGGCTTAGTCAAGGTTAGTATGATCTTTATTTAATGCCGGTTGCTTTAGCTACCTGGTCAAAGTTGTTCAGGCTAAGGCCCGGATTATGGGTCATCAATGTTGCTAATGATGTGCCCGGAATTACCACAACGCGGATATCTAAGCTTGATGATGTAAAGTTTGATTTTAAATCAATATACCCCACACCATAATCTTGCAGGTTTAAAGTATTCCCCGATTCTGAATATGGCAGTGGGTTCCAGGATGTGGTGGTACCGCTATTGCGGAAATAGACCAATACAATGCCTTTATCAACAATGTCCTGAGTAATTGCCGGTACTACGAAATGACTTAACCCTACTATAAATACTGTTTGATTAGAAAATACATAGCTTGCAACTGTTGCCGATGCGCCTGTGGCTCCGGTAGCACCTGTTGCTCCTGTGGCACCTGCAGCGCCATCTGCTCCGGTAGCACCTGTGGCTCCGGTAACGCCTGTAGCACCCGTAGCGCCGG
>DATCXS010000340.1:0-12128 GCA_036565645.1 Mucilaginibacter sp. | reverse complement strand
CTGCACCTGCTAATAAGCTTTACTTTACCATATCGGGCTATATGCCCTGGCTGACGATGGTCTATGTGGTCGGCGTGGTGTTTAATGCCCTGCGACTGACACTGGCCTGGAACAATATTTACCGCATCCGCCAAAACATCAGCGACGCGGGTTTTGACAATACCATAAAACGGCTCAGCAAATCGCTGCAAATAGGCAAGCATGTACAGGCTGCCTTTAGCGAGTGGGTTGACGTGCCTTGCGTTACCGGTTTTATTAAGCCCATTATCCTGATGCCTGCGGCTATTACCCTGCGGCTGAGCACCGAAGAGGTGGAGGCGGTGTTGCTGCATGAGCTGGCCCACGTTAAGCGTAACGACTATCTGTTAAATTTTATTCAACAGGTAATTGGGATACTGCTGTTTTTTAATCCGTTTGCGCGGTTGGTTGGCAAAATTATTAATGAAGAAAGAGAAAACTGCTGCGACGATATGGTTGTGCGCGTCACCGGCAGTCCGTTTATATACGTACAAGCACTGTTAAAACTCGAGGAAAATAAACAATACCAGTGGCAACTGGCCCTTGCTGCTACTACTAAAAAGTATGCATTATTAAACCGAATTGAACGTATCATGAAAACTAAAACACATACCGTAAATATACGCCCGGTGTTAATTACCCTGCTGGCGCTTACCTTCAGCATTACCAGCATAGCCTGGCTTAACCCTGAAATTAAAGATGGAAAAGTAGTAATTAAAAACGCGCCTGCTATCCGCATGATCGCCAAGGCTATTGCCGCACCCGAACCACCTGCTGCCTCGGTGCCTCCGACGCCTGCTCACCACAAAAAACATTTAAGCATTAAATATCTGAGCGATACCACCAAAGCCGCTACTGATACCATCATCAAAAACAAGAAGTATAAAATTGTGGTAGAGGACGAGAACGGCGTTAAAACCGAATACAACTCGGTAAATGATCTGCCTGCGGATGATAAGAACGCTTTCCTTAACAAGGGCGCTTTCGGCACCTTTAACATTTCGCCGGACGACACTGTGCGCTTAAATCAAATAAAGAAGTTTTACCAGAGCGATGCCTGGAAGCACCAGGTTGAAGCCATGACTAAAAACAGCGAGAAGTTTGCGAAACAGTTCAGCTCGCCCAAGTTTAAGAAGCACATGGAGAAAATGACGGGCTATTATAGCAGTCCGAAATTTCAGAAGAGTGTGGAGGATATGGCTAAAGCTGTCACCGGTCCTGATTTTCAAAAACATGCTAAAGAATTTACCGATCAGTTTAATAGCCCCGAGTTTAAAAAGAGCGTAGAGCAAATGGCTAAATACTATGGTAGCCCTGAGTTTAAGAAAAGTATCGAGGACATGACGAAGTACTATGATAGTCCTGAATTTAAGAAAAGCATGGAGGGCATGGCCAAATATTATGACAGCCCGGAGTTTAAAAAAAATATGGAGGACATGGCTAAGCAGTACGATAGTCCGGAGTTTAAGAAAAGCATGGAGGATATGGGCAAAAGTATAGAGGATTTGTCCAGATCTCTTGGGGCAGACAGCTCTTCAAAAGGTAAAAAGGCAGCACGCGCAAAGGCTATTAAAAACATAAAAGAATCGTATCAAAAAGCTGTTAAGGCTGAAAAAGAAAAAAAGGATGCTTTCAACTATCAGGAGCAGGCAAAAAAGGACCAGGTAAAAGCCCATAAGACAGAAAAGAAGGCACAGAAAGACCAGGCAGAGAAAAAATTTGATTACAAGAAAAGCCCGGACACTGACCTACGTATTGATGAAGGAAAGCAGGATACCAACAAAAATCATAATGAAAGCTTTTTGCTTTATACGCCGATGTAGGGCCTTGTTATTAATAGCCTGCCTGATACAAGGGTTTGTCAATTATACCCAGGCAACGCCTGTATATACTGATACGCTGGTAACTGTAGGTAACCATAAATTGTTTGTGGTTGAGCAGGGGGCGCGGGATGCAAAGCTGGCTGTAGTATTTGAGTCGGGTGCCGGAGGTACATCACAGGATTGGGTTAAGGTTAAAGCCTTACTTCCTGATGATCTGCATACGGTAGCTTACGACAGAGCGGGGTCGGGGAAAAGTGAAGCCGGCCCCCTGCCACGCACCATGGCTCAGGAAGTACTGGAGTTGCATGAACTGCTTAAAGTTATTGGCATAAAAGGTAAGGTTATTTTGGTAGGACAATCGCTCGGCGGTTTGTCGGTACGCCTTTATACAGAACGTTATGGTAAAGAAGTCGCCGGTTTAGTATTGGTCGACCCAACGCATGAAAGCAGCGTTCTGGGCAGCCTGAAATACGGAGGCTGGGTACGGTTGCGCGAAAAAGCAACCGGCAAACCCATACCTCAACCGCAATTGGATTTGGCTGTTAGCCCGGGTTATGATAGCACTGCCGATTATATGGCAGAGGAGTTTCAAAAAATATATTTGTCGGCTCAACAGCATCCGCGGCAATTGGGTAATCGTCCGCTTATTATTATCGGGGCGGGGATACGCAACCAGCCACCCGGTACACCTGACGAGCAGTGGAAGCAACTCAGGGCCGAGCGTGATGAGCAGGTTCGCAGCCTGACCATTTTATCTGGTAATTCTAAATTTATTTTAGATACCAAAAGCAGCCATAACGTTCAGAATGACGATCCGGCGATTGTCGCGCAAGCTATAAAAATGATTATTGACCAGATTCATCAATAATATCGATCAGTTAAATTTTAGTTAGTTAAGTATGAAAAGAGGGGTTTCCCCTCTTTTTTGTTTTGTGCACACGATAACAACACCTATTTTGTAATTTAGTGCCAAAACCCAACAGTACCTTTTATGCTTCAAAAACTCAGCATCAGTAATTATGCCTTGATTGATAACCTGGAGATTGGCTTTGACAAAGGGCTTAATATCCTGACCGGCGAGACCGGCGCGGGTAAGTCGATCATTCTGGGGGCGCTGTCGTTGATATTGGGGCAGCGGGCAGAGAGCCGGTACTTTTTTAATCAGCAGAAAAAGTGTGTGATTGAGGGGACTTTCAGGATAGCTGATTTTCATTTAAAAGATTTTTTTGAAGATAACGACCTGGATTATGAAGCCGAGACGGTTTTGCGTCGTGAGATTTCGGCCGATGGTAAGTCGCGCGCTTTTGTGAACGACACGCCGGTAAACCTGAACGCCATGAAGCTATTGGGCGAAAGGCTGATCGATATCCACTCGCAGCACGCTACGCTGGAAATCAATGATCCGCTGTTTCAGTTATTGGTGGTCGATTCGGTGGCTAAACATCCGGAGCTATTGAGCGAGTACCAGACCAAATTTCGCGCCTATAAAAAGGCTACTGTTAAATTACAGCAGCTGATTGAAGAAAGCGATAAAGCTAAAGCTGATCTGGACTATTATCAGTTTCAATTTGATGAATTAGAAAAAGCCGGTCTATCTGCCGACGAGCAGGAAACTTTGGAACAGGAGCTTTATGGCCTGAACAACGCCGAAGAAATTAAGCGCAATTTGCTTGGCGCTAACTACCTGATGCAGGATAGCGAAGCTGCCGCCTTATCGCAGTTAAAAGAAGCGGCGCATCAATTGGGAGCGCTGACCAAATTCAATCCGCAGATAGAAGAACTGCATGAACGTTTGAACAGCAGTATTATTGAGCTGAAAGACATTGTCAACGAAATAGAAAACATCGAGCAGCGCACGCATACCGACGAAGCCCGGGCCGCTGAGGTCAACGAGCGCCTGAGCCTGATCTATAACCTGCAAAAGAAACATCGCGTTAGTACGAACCTGGAGTTGTTGCAATTGCAGGACGAGCTATCCGCTAAAATACAACAAGCCGTTTTTGGCGACGAAGCCATAGAGAAATTACAGCAGCAACTAACAGCAGATAAAAAAGAGCTGGAGCAACTGGCCGCGCAATTGACGGCTGATCGGCAAAAAGCTATCCCAACCATAGAAACCGAAGTGCTGAAAAGCCTGGCCGAAATGGGTATGGCTAACTCTGCACTCAAAATCGAGCTGTCGCCGCTATCAGAAAGCGGACGTAACTCCCCTTCAGGGGGGTTGGGGGATAACGGATCAGATGCCGTTCGCTTCCTGTTCAGCGCTAATAAGGGCCATGCCCTGGCCGAGATGAGCAAGGTAGCTTCGGGTGGTGAGCTGTCACGATTGATGTTGAGCATTAAATCGCTCACCGCCAAAAACACTGCCCTGCCGACGATTATTTTCGATGAGATAGATACAGGAGTATCCGGCGAAGTTGCCAATAAAGTGGGGCAGATCATGGAGCAGCTTGCAGACAACCTGCAGGTAATCACCATTACGCATTTGCCACAAATTGCCAGTAAGGGCCAAAGCCATTACTTTGTTTATAAGGACGATGAGGCTGATACCACCCGCACGCGCATTAAGCAGTTAAACCAGGAAGAACGTGTACAGGAAATTGCTAAAATGCTGAGCGGCGATAGAATGGGTGAGAGTGCCTTGCAGAATGCGAGGGAGTTGTTAACCCAATGATGATATTACCTATTTGTCATCCTGAGCGACAGCGAAGGATCTTATATGGTCAACCAAGCAAACTTGATAGGATGCTTCGCTATCGCTCAGCATGACAACTTATTTTTCGACAAAAAACCAATAAACCATGAAAATAAACTTCCATCTCCCAACCTTCTTGATTACCGCTTTAGCGTTTTCTTTAATTGTCCTGGCGGGATTTACTTTTAAACAGCAAGACACCGGTTACGTACTGGATCACGAAAATGACATTGCAAGGCCCGACGTAGGGCCGCATAATGGTGGTGGTAAGAGCACGGCTTTTCCGTTCTTTAAAAGTTTTAAAGGTAATAAGATCACTTTTCGCAAGCGGATATTGCATCCGGGTTCATCTATAGGCTATCACTTACAACATGAACAAGAGATTTATTACATCCTAAACGGCAAAGGCGATCTGCAAATGAATGGCAAGACCATACCCGTAACTACCGGCGATGCTATTTTGACCTTGCCCGGTAGCAGCCACGGCATTAAACCGGCAGGCGACGAGGACTTGACGATGCTGATTGTCTATTAGAACTCGAAAATAAAATCCCCGCCAAGGGAATCGTTCCCGGCCATACTTATGACAGACGGTTTTTTCAAATTTTACAAACCAACGGCACAGACGGCCTGTACTATTAATAGATAATTTTAATTAATAGATCATGGGAACATTGAGCAATAAAAGAGTGGCGGTCCTTACTGAAGAAGGATTTGAACAAGTAGAATTAACCAGCCCGGTTGAGGCATTGAAGTTTGCAGGCGCAAGGGTAGAGGTCATCTCTCCAAAAAGCGGGGTCATCAAGGCATGGGACAAAACCGATTGGGGTATTGAGGTAGATGTAGACAAAGTATTAAGCGAAGCGAACCCTGATGATTACGACGCACTGGTGTTACCTGGTGGCGTATTAAATCCGGACAAATTGCGCCAAAACAAAGACGCGGTGGCTTTTGCTTCGGCGTTTTTAGATGAAGGCAAACCGGTAGCTGCCATCTGCCACGGTCCGCAAACGCTGGTTGAGACCGGTATGCTGAAGGGTCGTAAACTTACTTCGTATCCCTCACTGCAAACCGACCTGAAAAATGCCGGGGCCGAATGGGTGGATGAAGAAGTGGTTGTTGATAATGGCCTGGTAACCAGTAGGCGCCCTGATGATCTGCCAGCATTTAATAAAAAGATGATCGAGGAGATTGCAGAGGGTGTACATACGGAAGCATAGATATAATTGCAACAGTTAAATAAAAAGGGTGTCACCCTGAGCAATGTCATTAAGTTAAGAAAAAACGTGTCATTTCGACGAGGAACGAGGAGAAATCTTATACGCTTTGCTTACCTGCTCATATAAGATTTCTCCCGTTGGTCGAAATGACAGGAACCCTTAACTTAATGACATTGCACCCTGAGGTACTAGAAGGGTGAGCGTGAGGCCTTACCCTTATGCTTCGAGTGCCTCAACATGACATCGTGCACGCTAAATTCTTGTGCAGGATGTCACCTATTATAGAAAATCTCCCATTGCTTGTTAACTTTGCATCATGTCATCCAAAAAAGCGGTTGTTATTGGTGCAGGTATAGCGGGTATAGCGTCGGCCATCAGGCTGGCGGTTAAAGGCTATACGGTGGAGGTTTTTGAGGCTAATGCTACACCTGGCGGTAAACTGGGCGAGGTACAACAAAACAATTTTCGCTTTGATGCCGGGCCGAGCCTGCTAACGCTACCGCAGTACATCGATGAGCTTTTTGAACTGGCAGGTAAAGAATCCTCGCAATATTTTCAATACCAAAAGCTGGATACCATCTGCAAATATTTTTATGAGGACGGTACCAAGCTTGCCGCTTACGCCAATCGGGAAAAGTTTGAGCAAGAAGTAGCCGCACATATCGGCGAGCCTGCAAAATCGATAGAAAGCCAAATCGCCAACAGCCGTCAGATCTACGAGCTGACTAATCCCGTCTTTCTGCAAAAACCTTTTGGCGGACTTAAAAGCTTTTTTACTAAAGATGGATTTAAAGCATTGCTAAACATACGAAAACTGGACGCGGGTCGCACCATGCACCGGGCCAACCAGAGCCTGTTTAGAGACGCCCGAATGGTTCAGTTTTATGATCGCTACGCTACCTATAACGGCTCAAACCCCTATGCCGCGCCCGCGACTTTAAACGTTATCCCCCATCTGGAACAGCATTATGGCGCTTACTTCCCTACTGAGGGGATGTACAGTATCACTACCTCGCTGGTTAAACTGGCCATCGAGCTGGGCGTTAAGTTTCGTTATAAATCTCCGGTTGAAGAGATTTTAGTGAACGGCAAGACGGCAACGGGCATTAAAGTTAATGGCGAAGAAATAACTGCCGATGTTGTGGTATCTAACATGGATATCTGGTTTACCTATAAAAAGCTATTGAAAAACCAGCCAAAGTTGCATCCGCAGAAAATTTTGCAGCAGGAGCGAAGCAGCTCGGCGTTGGTTTTTTATTGGGGGATTAATAAAAAGTTCGCTAAACTCGATCTGCACAACATCTTTTTTAGTGCCGATTACAAAGCGGAGTTCGACCACATCTGGCAACAAAAAACTGTCTACCACGACCCGACCGTTTACGTAAACATTACCTCAAAACTAAAACCCAGGGATGCCCCGCCGGGTTGCGAAAACTGGTTTGTGATGATCAATGTCCCCGCCAACACAGGGCAGGATTGGGACATGTTGATAACAGAGGCACGGAAAAATATTCTGGCCAAATTGTCAACCAGACTAAATGAAAACATCAGCAAACTCATCATCAGCGAAACGGTGCTTGATCCGCGCGATATCGAAACAAAAACCTCATCCTACCAGGGGTCTATCTATGGCACTTCATCAAACAGCAAATACGCAGCATTTATGCGCCATGCCAATCAATCGGCCAAAATAAAAAATCTGTATTTCTGCGGAGGCAGCGTGCATCCGGGTGGTGGTATCCCGCTTTGCTTGTTGTCGGCTAAGATTGTGAGCGAGTTGGTTTAACACCCTGTCATTTTGAGCGACAGCGAAAAATCTTATACGCCTGTTATAATCGCTCGTATAAGATCTTTCACTACGTTCAAGATGACAAAAGGGATAACAAAAAATTCGTATTTCTGCGGTGGCAGTGTACATCCGGGCGGCGGTATCCCGCTTTTCTTGTTGTCGGCTAAGATTGTGAGTGAATTGGTTTAACACCCTGTCATTTTGAGCGACAGCGAAAAATCTTATACGCCTGTTATAATCGATCGCATAAGATCTTTCACTACGTTCAAGATGACAAACCAAGGGATCGGCAGGTGGCTCAATACTCTCCTATCGACAGCAACACCAGCGTACAAGCATATTGCGTTTCAATGCCCTTGGCATCTGCCAGTTGTTGTAGTTCAGCGTTTTCTGTACCGGGATTAAAAATGATCCGTTTAGGCCTGGTAGCCAAAATATAATCGTACAAAGGCGGTTGGTTTTGGGGGCCGACATACAAGGTAATCGTATCAATATCGTGGTGAATGGTCTGCGGCTTTTCAATAGACACACCTGCCACCTCTCCGGTTTTCAGTCCTACGTTTACAATGGAATGGCCGTGCCCTGTTAAACGATGCGCTGCCATGTAGGCATATCGGCCCGAGTTGGGCGTAGCGCCCAGGATCAATGTTTTTTTATTAGCCATAGTAGTAAAAAAGCCCTCTCTCTAATCGTCCCTTCACATCCCTCTATGTGGGAGAGGGCTCGGCGAAGGCTATTCAAATATGTTGCCAAGTTTGTAATAATTTGTCGTTTTGATAGTCAGAACAACGCCACAAAAAATAAAATAAAAAAATTAAAATGTTTTCAGGTGTGAATCGTCTTTACCTTTAAACAAGTAATAAATTGATTGCTACATCATTAATGTCCGAGGAAAGAAACAACCATGTACTAAGCGCCATAAAGGCGTATGGTAAAAACTTGCTCGGCTTTATCCGCAAAAGGGTAAAAAATGATGCCGATGCTGAAGACATTCTGCAGGATGTGTGGTACCAGTTTAGCGCGCTGGTAAATTCTGAGCCAATTGAGCAGACAGGCGCCTGGCTGTATAAAGTGGCGAGGAATAAAATTACAGACAAGCATAAAAAAAAATCAGAAACTTTACTTGATGACCTGTTTAGCAGCAATGATGACGAAGATACCGATACCTCGGCCTTTGCAGACTTGTTGATGCCCGAAGAAACAACGCCCGAAAGCGAGTACATGCGTAACCTGTTTTGGGAACAGTTGTTTACCGCGCTTGACGAATTGCCTGAAGAACAAAAACAGGTTTTCATCTGGCAGGAAATGGACGATATGACCTTTCAGGAAATATCAGAACTGACGGGGGTAAATGTAAACACACTGGTATCGCGCAAGCGCTACGCGGTTTTACATTTGCGCGACAGGCTGCAGCAATTGTACCAGGAGATCATAACACATTAAAAATTAAAAACATGAAAAAAATATTTTTTAAAGGCCGGTTCATCTTTATACCCATAGCGGTAGCCGCCTTCCTGTCACTAGTCAGTTTTGTAGTGATGCAGCTTTGGAACAACCTGCTGCCCGACATTTTACACGTGGGCGCCATAACCTTTTGGCAAGCCATGGGCATATTTGTACTGTGCAAAATACTGTTTGGCTTTGGCCGGGGTAAACGCAACCCGTGGGGAGGTAATCCGTGGGGAGGCAACCCATGGGGCGGTAACCCCTGGATGCGCCAAAAAATGCAGGAGCGCTTCAAGAGCATGACACCCGAACAAAAAGAAAAGTTCAAGCAAAAAATGCGCGACCGTGCCTGCGGACCATGGGGCCACCACACCGGCGACCATCCCCTTAAGCAGGCCTGGGACCAGTTTGAGGCTGAAGAACAGGAAAAGAAAGAAGAGTAAACCCTTTCCACCAACTGTCATCCGTAGCGAAGGATCTTGTTAAAGTGTATAAGATCCTTCACTACTTTCAGGATGACAAACTAAATGTTTTACTAAACTTACAACACTAACTATGAACGTACTGATATTTTCGACCGATGTATCTGCGCCGGAACAGGTAAGCAAAGTACAACCGGTATTAGCTGCCATACCGTCTATCAGCGATTGGAACATCGACCTGGAAGATTGTGATAAAATTCTGCGCGTGGTGTCAAATGATCTGTCGCCAAGATATATAGAGACGCTGTTAAATAACGCTGGATTTAATTGTACCGAATTAGAATATTAACTTCGGGCATTTAAACTCAAGCATCGCTGTTGGATTATGCTTACCCATTAATCGCCCGTAACAATACCGCTATCTGCCCGGCGTGGTAGATTTGATGTTGGATAAAGCCATCAACTAATTCTTTGTAAGTGGTCACCGGTTCGGTTTTGCGCTCGTCTATAATAGGCTCATCCCATTTGTCTCCGGGGAAATCGCGGATGATTTGCAGCAGGTTTACGTTGACCAGTTTCAGGTCGTCGATCCATATTTTCCATTTTTCTTCGTTAGGTTCGCCGGGATTGGGCCAGTCGCCGCTCACAGGTAATGAGGCAGGTTTTTCATTCAGGCGGTCCATCACTTCTTCGGTCCAGCTTACCATGTGCATAATAATCTCAACAATGGTGTGTGCGTGGCCTGCGCGCTCATAAGCGCTTTCGAAAGTTACTTTATCTAAAATAGCATAGATGGGCTCGCCGTACCAGGGCTGTCCTGATAATACTTTTTCGAGTTCTTGCTGTAGTTTTTCGTTGATGGTCATGACTTTTTATAAAAACGATTGAAATTACAGATTTGTTCTAGTACCAGCCATTAAGCTAAGGTTTGTCTGTTATTCCGCCGCCAAACGCGCACAGTTATGCCCCAAAGGATGGTAAACGGAATTAAAAATATCAAAAATAAAAAAAGTGTAATGGTGGTAACTATCAAATACGATAAAGGCACCCAAATTAAGAACCTGTCAAAATACCTGCTTCTGGTTACAAACGGCAGCGCGAAAACAGCGAAGTGTATTAAAAGCAGTAATATACCACAGTAATCCCCAAAATCATTGTTAACAGTAGCACTGTAAAAATGGAAGATGTGTGAAATAGCGTCATACTCAAGGCCCCAAACGGCCCACCAGCCTTTTTCGCCCCCATTTATAGGTACAGCAATTAAAGTACTGATTGCCATTGACATTAATAAAACCTTGGTTATGGTGTGTGATGGCTTAGGTGCTTTCAATTCGGTTTTAGATTTTGATAATATTTAGGATAACTTGTTACAGTTGCTTGCCCTACTGAAATAAGCTCAGCAGCACACAACTATACCACCTTCCCCGCCGCTACGGCACAATTGATCCCGTCAATAGCAGCAGATATGATGCCACCTGCATAGCCCGCCCCCTCGCCGCAGGGAAACAAGCCCTGAACTTGCGGGTGCTGCAAAGTTTCTTTATCTCTCGGTATTTTTACAGGCGATGATGTGCGCGACTCCACGCCAACCAAAATGGCTTCGTTGGTAAAATAGCCTCTCATCTTTTTACCAAAAACCGGCAGCGCATCGCGCAGCCTGCTGCTTATCCAGGTTGGTAACACTTCTTTTAGTTCGACGCTTTTTGTTCCGGGCAGATATGAGTTTTCCGGCAGATTGGCAGATAGCTTTCCATTCACAAAATCAACCATGCGCTGGGCCGGGGCCACCAGTTTGCCGCCGCCGACTTTATAGGCAACCTGCTCAATACTATGCTGAAAGTTCAGCATCTTGAACGGATCGGCGTTATCGCCTTTCACATCCTCCAGGTTGATCTGAACAACAGTGCCCGAGTTGGCGAATGGATTATTCCGCTTTGAGGGGCTCCAGCCGTTCACCACAATTTCCTCTTCCTCTGTAGCACAGGGGGCAATGATACCACCGGGGCACATACAAAATGAGAATACCCCACGGCCATCCACCTGCTCTACGAGGTTATAGTATGATGGCGGCAGATCTGGTCCGCGGTATTCGCAGTGGTATTGTGCCTGGTCAATAATTTCCTGCGGATGCTCGATGCGTACACCCAAAGCAAAAGGCTTGGCTTCGATCAAAATATTCTGGCGGTGTAGCATCTCAAAAACATCGCGTGCCGAATGGCCCGTAGCCAGGATCACAGCATTGGCTTTAACAGTATCGCCGGATGCTAAGCGCACGCCTTGAATCTTCCCGAAATCAGCCAGTAAGCCGACAACTTTGGCATCAAACAATACTTCGCCGCCGGCATTCAATATGGTTTCACGCATGGCAGTGATGATCTGCGGCAGTTTATTGGTGCCAATGTGCGGACGGGCGTCCACCAAAATATCTTCAGACGCGCCATGAGCCACGAAGGTTTTGAGCACGGCATTTATGTCGCCGCGCTTGGTAGAGCGGGTGTATAATTTACCGTCCGAATAGGTGCCTGCACCGCCTTCGCCAAAGCAGTAGTTACTTTCGGGGTTTACCAGGCCTTGTTTATTGATATTGGCAAGATCGCGGCGGCGTTCTTTTACAGGCTTGCCACGTTCTATAATGATAGGCTTTAAACCCATCTCAATACATTGCAGAGCCGCAAACAATCCCGCCGGACCGGCACCGACGATAATTACTGGCTT
>DATCXS010000106.1:0-10861 GCA_036565645.1 Mucilaginibacter sp. | reverse complement strand
CGCTTCAGAAGCACCAGTCCTAACTTTGCTGTAATGATTATGTATTCTTCCTTTTCCATTAATTTAATAAATCTTGTATTTCTATAGAGAATTACAAACTTTTCAATTTTATTGGAAGAAAGAATAGTCACTAATTGAGTTAAACTATATGGTTTAGCCAAATAATGTGCAAAACACCTGTTTTGTCCATGTTTGATCTATAACAAGGACTTTGCTAATCTTATCTGCAACTTCCAGAATATTATCAAAAACTGTATTTCATATAGGGTTTTACAAACTTTTTAAAATTATTGGAAGATGTTGATTTCAAACTGTAGTTACAAGATTCCCTCTTCTTATAAGAATACAAAGCTGGTTTTGCCATTCGGTATTGATTTATTTCAAAGAACTATTAAGCTGAAAGCTTATTTGGAGTGATTGGATGTAGTTAACCATAAGTTTAAATACCACAAGCGGCACGCTTGCGGGAGCCAGGGGCTAAACTAAAAAATGCAAGCCTAACCGTATGGCTGAGCCTGTTAAGCTGAAAATTTATTGCACTATGTCAAATTTGCAGGTTTCGCCAAAAGAAATGTTTAGTTACATCCGTATAAAATTATTCTTTTCTTCATAAGCATTAGCTGCTTTCAAAACCTTTTTAAAAGAAGCATTATTTTTCAAAAGGTTTTTTAGATCATTGACAAATTGTGCTGGTTTATAATCCTTACTGTTCTTCTTGGAAAAATCAAAATAATCATCTAATGTAATCTTAGATATTAACATCCCGCTTTTGTACACTGATACTTTAAACTCTGGCGCATCTGCTATAGCCATGGTATCACTCGTACAGATAAACTCTCCTTTTAATGAACTTATTTGATTATTGGTAAACGATTTATGGATTGATTCATTTTCTTTAGCGGATAATACCAACATAGAGGCTTTTTTAAACCAAGAATATTTTATAGTATGTTCCGTAAAGTTGACTTTAGTAAATCTATCGTAAGTGAAAATTATTGTAAAATCACCTTTGGCCTGCTTTTGTACGGGAAGGCTTATTAGAAAAACCGAGATTAAGATCATTGCTATTTTATCCATAACGGCAATATTTTATTAAATTCTTTGTATGAGTATTGGGAAGGAGAATATCCCCATGTAAATGACCCGATATTTTGTCCCATATGAAAGACGTTATAATAGTCGTGGCTAAAATTAGAGGTCGCGTTTTCTGAGTATTTTTTATAAAAATTTCTATTTGGCATAATTGTTAAATGCCACGCATGCATAAACTCATGTTTAAATATTCCATTACGAGTATTTAAATCGAATCTCTTTAAAGCCGGCGAAAAACGAATATCCGAACTTGTAGATGGATTTGCAAAGCCTCCAGCATAATGTCCTGTGGTTGTACCACCAACAGTATGGCCTTCTGTATTTAACATAAAACCTCTATCGTTCATACTGTAACCGTTAGGTAAATTATCTGGTCCTCCGAGCGAAACAGTTGTATGAAAGTTTTCTTCAATATCATCCATATAAAACGTATCCTTGTCGCCTATATTTGCATTATAGTCAGCTTTCATCTCCGCAGTGGATGAGTACCGATCATTACCCGGTGCGATATCCCCAAGAGGGATATCACTAACTACATCTCCACCTCCGGTAAAGTAATTAAGATGATTATCTAAAGCATTAGCACCACCTGCCAGTCCGCCAAATATAGCACCACCTAAGGCGTCTGTTCCACCTTCCCGCAATCCAGATCCTAATGAAGACCATAAATTACCCCCTCCATATAGCCCGTTTCCAAGTCCACTTGCAAATCCACCTGCGAATCCACCTACTGCGCCAGCAGCGGCGCCGCTCATAAATCCAAGTCCAAAACCTGCCCCGGCACCTATTAATGAAGAAAATGCAGATACTGCTCCATCCCCTATCAGAACCGATGCAAAACCGATACCAAAATAACCCAATCCCTTCCAATTAAATTGTGCGCCATGAGTAGCCCAGTTCACAACACCAGCTAATACGGCTAATTCAACCAAAAAATTGCCCGAACGATCCGTATATCGCAACGGATTATTCAACACGTACCCATACCTGTTAAAATTCTGCGTATTGGTTGGGTCCTGTACATATTCATCAGGAGATAAAAATCGATGAAGCAACGGGTCGTATAATCGCCCGTTCATATTAATTAATCCAACGCCTAACAAATGTTCATGCCCGGTGTAGCCTCGGTCTAAAATGGCAAAGGCGGTTAAAACGGTGCCCGCTCCGTCGGTTAGCTTAACA
This sequence comes from Mucilaginibacter sp., assembly GCA_036565645.1. Classification (GTDB taxonomy): domain Bacteria; phylum Bacteroidota; class Bacteroidia; order Sphingobacteriales; family Sphingobacteriaceae; genus Mucilaginibacter. The sequence goes on along the minus strand of DATCXS010000106.1, from coordinate 8,587 downwards.
ATATTGCCCCAGGCATCAAATTGTCGCCTTTCTTCCACATTCCCGCTTGCATCGGTAATCATCAATATGCTTCCTTGATAATCGCGGTGCAAATAATGTAACCCTTCGACAGTTGTAGTTGCAGTCTGTTCGTTTTTCCAGATGGCTGGCGCGCTATAAGCGTCGCCACCTAAATAAAAAACAAAGCTGGTTTTGCCGTTCGGTATGTCCTCGGTAATTTCCATGCTACCATCTTCGCTATAATGCCTGCGTAAGGGGCGCAATAGTTTATCTACGGTAGTATCGCCATAAAACATGTGTGAGCGGTTAAGATCGCCATTATATTCAAAACTGATCTTTTCTTTACCCCGCTCAATGATCTCTACCGGTTGCTTAAAAGCATTATAGGTTACTTGTTGCAGCGAGTCGCTTTGATAATGGTATTTAGCAAAATCCGTCATACTAACTAAGCCCTTTTGCTGATAGGAATTACCTGTATACGTATAAGTACCTATATGGCTGTTGATCTGTATACGTCCCCGGTTATCGTAACTCTGCGTCTGACTGCCACCTATATCGGGGTATCCGGTAAGTCTGTCCTGGGTGTCATAAGTAAATGATTCATTCGAGGTATAGGGTACGCCTGTATTTACGGTAGTAGTACGGCTGGTTAGGTTTCCTCGCTGCGCATCAAAACTGTAGTTTAGTTTCATGAGCTGCGCCGGGGTACCGCTTACCCGGTCGGTCTTAATTTCCTGTGGCAGGCCATAGGCATCAAAGGTGCTGGTTTCCTTAAGTGCGGCGCCCAATAATGCGGTAGTAACATTGCCCCGGGCATCCAGGCTGCTTACCGTCCAGATGCTTTGGCCCGTGCCGTTATCGCTTATGCTTTTTAACTCGCCGTATTGATAGGTGTTTAAAATGGTTTTGCTTACCGTTAGGCTATTTGATTTATTTTTTGCTTCCGATGCTTCCGTAGCCACGCGCCCGTAGGTATCGTAAGTTAAGGTTTTGGTAAATTTGGCATAAGCATTATCCTCTACGGTGCTGTTGGGCCGCATATAACTATCGTAGGTATAGGTGTAATTAGTGCTGTTGCCATCGGTATTGATCAGGCTGGTAGCGGTTAATAACTTCGAAGTACCGTTATAAGTATAAGTATAACTCATGTCGGTATTATCGCCTGTTATGTGTTTGCTTTGCAGCTTACTGTTAACGTCGTAAACGTAGCTGGTGCTTCCTTTCGGCGTTGTTTCGGTAGTTACATTACCAAAATCGTCATAAGCATAGGTGTATACACCTGCCGATGGGTCAGTCAGTTTAGTCTTCCGGCCCCAGCCGTCCTGTTCAATAGTTTGTGCCGAGCCGGCAAAATCGGCCGATTTAAGGTTGCCGTTGGCAAAGTAGGTGTTGTTAATAGTGCCCCCAGGATCTGTGGTGCTGATTACATTTCCTAAAGCATCTTTGGTCGTTGTAACTGATTTGGTGCCATCATTAACCGTTGTAGAAAGGCCGTTATAGCTTATATTGGTTATCTTCCCGGTAAAAGCGGTAAGGCGTTTTACCCTGCCATACTCATCATATTCAGTTTGGTTCCATTGACTGGCGGAACTGGTATAAGGCTCACTAACCGCTGCGGTACGGTCATAAACATCATATTGAGATGCTTTGCTAATCATTTGCCCTAATACGTCTTTAGCAACTACAGAGGTGGTTTCGCCCAATGGATTTATAATGCTTTTTTTGTCATGACCCTCGTCATCGGTTTCTTCAATCACTATATCCCAGTCATAACCCGAAGTATTACGTTGGTAAGTGGTATAAGAACTCGCTCCCAAATAATCAATTACCTGCGCCGACCTGTTCCAGCTATCATAGTAATAGGTGGTTAAGTGTCCGTAAGGGTCGGTTTTAGTACTTAAGGTGCCAAAATATGGGCTATAAGTATAGTTGGTTTCCAACCCTTCAACATCGGTAGACTTGGTCATGAACCTACCGGTCACATCATACTGCATTGAAACTGTTCTGGTACCTGAAGATGTTGTGGTTGTTTTACTGGTTACATTACCATAAGTATCGTAAGTTATATCATCGGTAATAAATGGCGTCCCGTTACCTTTCTTTTTAATTTGAGTAGGTAAAAAGCCTGTATAGCTATATTGTTCTTCGGTACTAAATGAATCCCCATTACTGGTAATGTTTTGTTTTTTTGTTAAGGGCCGGCCTATATAACCCCCTGAAGGGTTATTATCATAGGTGATATCCGTTGTCTTTATACCTGTGCCGGATAGGTTGGTTGTTTCGTTGGTTACATTATAATAACTATCATAAGCGTACGTGATTAAGGTGTTTGTCCCACTTAGTAAATTTTTGGCTGATACAGACAGCGGCGTGTTGATAAAAACCTTGCTCGATGATAATTGGGTGTTATAGGTATAGTCGGTACGTGTGATATAATCAGATATGGTAGCACCATCGTTAATACCGGCAGCCGGATCTGTTATCTTGGCGATAAAGGCGCCGTTACTTCCATTCGCAGAAAATCCGGGTGATAAAGTAATTGATTTAGCGGCCACGGTTGTTTGAGATGTCAAAACTGCGGTTTGTAATACCGTATCAGCAGGTGGACCAGCCATATCTTTAATGGCTGTATTAAAGGACGGATTTTTAGTGGTAAATGACCTGATAGGAGTACCCCTTAAAAGTGGATCGGTTATATTTACTGTATAGACTTTATTAGCATCCGTTTCGCTGGTTATCCAGTTACTTCTAACGGTTTGTCCAAATCCTAAAAATCCCAAACCTTCGGCATTAAAAACCGCATTATGATAATAAAATGCCTGTATCAGGTCTGAACCGTTGAAGTTACGCCTTAGTTTACTTACTACGTTAAATGCCGGTGCCTCCTCAATACCAATATAAGGATAAGCGGGTGTGTTTGAATAATCATAAACCGGCAATCCCGAAGGCACTGTCGTTGTTAATGGCTGGTAGTCTACATAGTATGCCACGCCGTCCTGGTAAAATTGCTTAACTCTGGTTTCTTTAGTGAGGTCTTTTTCGTAGTTGAAAAAATGCATTGAGGAGCCGCTTGCCAAGGCAAACTGCCGGTCAAGGTTAACTTGATTGGGACTGAAAAACAATGGAAGCGGAAACTTTGATAAGGGGACAGAAGAAACTGAATTAGTTACACCGTTATCATAAAGCGGCGCTGTGGTAGCGGACGATGAGCCGACATTATTATAAAAAGTAACTGAGATATCGCCGGTTGTACCACTTACTGTTGTGGTCGTTGTACAACTTATGATGTCAGTTTTACCATCGCGGTTAACATCATTAGGAACCAGGACAGTTTCGGTAATGGTGGAGCCGCTTGTAGCGTATTTGGTATAAGCAAACGGATAACTTTGTTCAATTTTGGTAAACAAATTCCCCGAACTTCCTGTTGATGTGAACAAGGCAAACAATGAATTATAGGGCGCATATACGTTTGTGGGAAACATAACATCCATTTTTCCGTCACCATTATAATCGCCCAACATGGCTGGAAAATCAGTAAGAATGCGTGTATCTGCAGTAGTTGACATCAACGACAAGTTGTTACTTGCGTCAAGCTCGTATACATACATAGTACCATTAGTGATATGTATGATGTCCGATTTCCCATCGCCATTAAAGTCTGCAGCATATACTTTATCATTTGGGCCAACTCCGACTGCTAAATTGCCAGCTTGATTTACAAAATTGGATGTAAGCCTTCTGTCTAAATTGATGAAATGAGCGGTTGAAGTAGTTACAGAATCTCTGTTATTGTGACAATTGGTTGGATAACTAAATGTTTTAGATATGGCTATAATATCCGTTAACCCGTCGCCATTAAAGTCGCCCGAAACGAAAACTCTTGGTATTTGACCGGGTGGCACATTTTGTCCAATACAATCAGAGTAATAACTCGGCGTTGTGGGGACCGTGTCCCAGATCTTGTTATATAGAGAAATTACGTTTTGAGTGGAGCTTGATCCATATAGTGCGAAAGTGAGCGTGTTTGGATTGTTCTGATAAACAAAAGCAAAAGCATCACCGGCTTTAATTTTGTTATCACTTGACAAGGCAGTAACCGTAAATACATCCTCAAATTTATTAGTATCGATCAATATGCCTTGGGCCGAAAGTGAATCAGACGTTTTAGGATCGATAAATATCCAGGATGCTCCTTTTTTTGGATAAGTAGAATACAGGACCATGTCCATTTGGCCATCTCCATTATAGTCGCCTGTGATCATATTTGCGTTAGCAGAATTTAGATTTGCATAACTTAAATGATCGTTATACGACGTTGTGATTGTTGCATTACTTTCATCGTAATTAAAGTAAATAGGAGCGAATGCTTTGGTGCCACTACCGTCTTGTTCCTGTACACTGGTTAAGCGTTCGTAGCCTAATATCGATACGGTGCTATAATTTAAGACGTATTTACGATAAGGGAAACTATTCCCGGTAACGTTAATCTCGCTGAGTATTTTTGATCTGAAAAAGTTATACCCACCGACATATCCCTGTTCGTTTCGTTGTCTGTCTTTATAGGTGAAAGTTATCCGATTTATTGCTGTACCGGTTCCTTTGGCACCATATTCTATTAAAGATATATTTAATGTATTATCATTCAGCGTATATTGATACGTTATTCGTATTCCCTGTGAGTTTTCTGAATAGGTGATAGCATAATCGGTTGGGGTCTTTGACAGTGCGTTAGCGCCAAAAAAAGCTTTTGAGCCATCGGGATAATACACTTCGAAATGGTCAGGCCCATTGGTACCTGTACCTTTTGATACTATCCTTACGTTTGAATAACTTTCTGTTTGATACTCCGCACCATCAGCTCCATAAGTCCCGCTTTTTAAAATAAGTCTTTGCCCATCCAGGGCATATCGATCGTCCATATTAACATTGACGCCGCCTGTAACACCATCATGGAATTTAGTTCTTGGTATACGGGAAATGGTATGCAAACCACTTAGATTCCATCCATAACCCGCCATTCCATTACCCGCCTGGCTATTGTATGATAAGGCTATTGGTGGTACAACACCATTGATACCCGGCGGTACTGAGATAGGCACATTGTAAGTTGCAGCACCACTCGGAGAAACATCCAAGCTTGCAGTGGTTCTGCCTGCATCAGGGGTTGATATTACGCTTTGCGTATTGACCATCTGTAGATTAGATGCCTGTCCTAACTTTTGTTGAGGCTTAGGGTATTCTATTCTTTTAAAGTCCTCTACTGTATAATTAGAGCTTCTTACTGAATCGATTATAGTTAGCGTGTCTTTCTTTACCGTATCAGATTGAATATATTTAGATGCAAAGCTGATTGAGGTACCAATAAATTGACCAATCAACAGTAGTACTATGCGTTTTTTAAAAGTTGACATCATGGTTTGAGGTTAAGGTTGGTTGAGTACTATTTGTCAATTTTTATAACTTTTATAATTTCCTGTTTACCATCAGAGTAAAGGGCCCGTATAAAGTAGAAGCCCGGTAACTGCTTATCGAAAGGAATTATTTCGTGTTGAGAAAGTACCTCCCAATTCTTGAAATCCTGTTTGTAAATCGTTATGCCTGTCGATGAATAGGCCTCAATTCGATAAACATAATAGTTTTGACCGTTATCCCATTTCAAATTGAGTGTTTGGCTCACAGGATTTGGATAAGCCATGATCTTTCTGCTTACTGTTGATTTGGTTTTGTTAGGATCGGTAATAGTAGTACTAGTATCTTGTGGCAATGGTGCCGAAGCGAAGGCCTGTGGATATGTGGTGCAATTGATGCATACCCATTTACGTTCTGTCTGATTGCCCGCTGCATCGTATTGAAATTGTAGCTCTTGTGCGTTTGCCTTCAAAAAACCAATAGTTAATACGATTAATGGTATAGCTTTAAGTAAAAATTTTTCCATAAGGTTAGTTTTTAGGTAATGACTTTATTACGGTATTTAGCTTTTCTGTCAGCTCATTAATCTGCTTTTGTTGAGCTTGAATGCTTTGTTGCTGGTCTGACAGTTGCTTGTCTTTTTCTATGATGTATAAGGTTAATTCTTCTACTTTCTTCAGAAGATTAGTGTTCATTTCACCCAGGTTCAACCCCTCTTTTTTCATTTGCTCTGCTGAGGGTATCTCAGGCAAATGATGGTTCTTTTGCAGATAAGATTTCAGTTCCGTCAGATCGGTCAATTTGTAATTAGCGTCAAACACATAATCAGGCCCTGGTACACTTAAGTCTACTTTAACTTCTTTTGAATGGATGGTGCCGTTAACGGTTAACTTTTCATCAGGTTGTGTCGTGCCAATACCGACGTTACCGTTAGTTTTGAAGCGAGCCACAGGTAAAGAATTAGTATATATTGCAAAATCATGATTAGTCGTCGTTCCCACCACTCCTGTCGTGTAAGAGTTTGAAACAGACAGCAATGCTCTTACGGTTCCATTAGTTGAAATAATATCATTGTTTGAATTAATAGCACCATTAACATCTAACTTATAGCCCGGGCTTGTTGTACCAATCCCCACATTTCCATTTGGCATAATATTCATTTTAGCCGTAGGGAAAGATCCTGCATTAGTTCCGAACATTAAAGGAATGTTACCATAACTTGCTAAATAGCTACCGTTAGTTGTTCCGTCGGTGCTACTAATAATTGTTTCAACTGATCTTCCAGTATCATAAAAGTCCGCTACCGGATTTCCAACAGTTGAATTTGTTGTTACTAGATTAAGTGCGCTTTGACTAGCCTTGACACTTAATTTATAAGGAGGGATAGTTGTTCCAATACCTACATTTCCACCGTTATAATAAACATTCCCCGTTGGACCGCCAGTCCATTGTGCATATGAAATTTTAGCTATTGCGAAAACTATAATAAGAGTTATGTAGAGCTTTTTCATGATAAGGTTTTATTATTTATTTCCTGTTAACTTCAATAAAGCTTTTTCTAAAGCAACAATACGAGCTTCTTGTACTTTGCTGGCTTTCTTTAACTCTTGATTGTCTTCCTTTTGCTGGATTGCATATAAAGTTAGCTCTTCAAGTTTTTTAGTTTGCAGTTTTACCATCTCTCCAAGATTAATCCCATTAGTTTTAACTTCTTGTTCTGAAGGCATATCAGGAAGATGTTGGTGATTATCTATATAGGTTTTGACATCTAAAAGAGAAGGAAGCTTATAGTCTTTCTTGAACACATAATCAGGCCAGCTAGCATAGAGTTTTACCGTCATTGATGTGGTTATGGCGCTGCCGTTTACCGCAAAAGCATAACCATGTGGATCGGTAGTGCCTATGCAAACGCTGCCATTATTGCCAATATAAAATCTTGGTGTCCCTGCGGTTAACGCGTTTCCTCCTTTAGCATCCGCCTGCCGAATCTCAAAATCGCCAAATGTTTCTACATTTGCACCAATCACCCAGCTTCGCCAGTCGTTTCCGTCAGCAGTATATGTATTATATAGGCCTATATATGTACCTGTGTTACCCGGATTGTTTAATGTTAATAAATGGTTGGGGCTGGTAGTGCCAATTCCAACATTTCCACTGGATAGTACTGTCAGTTTTGAATCTGCCAAAGAAACACTACCACTATCATCCGTATTTTCCAATGCGATATGAAACTTGCCTCTCGCCGAACCAGCTACACTTTCATATATAATTGCCCCTTTTTGATAATTCGTAGTTTGTGTATAATCGCCAAATCTTATCATGCCATAATTACCTGCTGTATGAAAGTTGGATCTAACAGAGATGAGTGGCGTTGTAGTTGTATTGCTTGAAGTATATATATCAAGATAACCTTGGGGACTTGTGGTCCCTATTCCTACATTACCATTTAAAGGAAAAGTGTTTTGTGCATAAGAGCAATAGCATACTAAGGCTATAGCCAGTGTTAAAATTGTTTTTTTCATTATGATAAGGTTGTAGAATTGTTATACTATATAAGACAGTTGACATTAAGTAAATTAACAAAACGCCAGCGATATTATTTGCTGGTTAATTTCAATAAAGCTTTCTCCAAAATCGCTATTCTGGCTTCTTGGGCTTGGTCAACCTTTTGCTGATTTTCTTTCAACGTCCCATTTTCTGCTTTTAATTTTTCGTTCTCTTCCTTTTGTTGAATGAGATACAGCGTAAGCTCCTCTATCTTTTGCAATAGCTTAGTGTTGATTTTACCTACACTCATACCATTGGTCTGCATTTCCTTGGCAGATGGTATTTCAGGCAGATGTTGATTCGCTTCTATATATTTTTTTACATCCGATAGCTTAGGCAATGAATAGCTCTTATCGAATACAAAATCGGCACCTGTACTATTCACTACTATCTCATTAGCTCTTGCACTACCATTAATATCTAACTTGTAATTAGTGTTGGTTTGCGTGGTTTGACCGATTAATACATTGCCTGTATTGGCTACAGATAAACTTGTATTACCACTAATTCCAAAATTTATTGCTCCGGTGTATGTGGTAAAATATAAAGATCGCCCAGTTGATTCTATTCGATTATTAACCGCGTCCCATTGACCCATAAACAAATCACCATTGCTGCTGCCAACGTGCAA
>DATCXS010000157.1:0-6306 GCA_036565645.1 Mucilaginibacter sp. | reverse complement strand
TTCATTGTCAATCAGCAATAATAAACCACCAAACTGGTTTTCAAGGATCTTACCCTTAAAGTCGGCCATGTTTTTAAGGCCATAATTCTTTTTATGCGCTTTGGTATTTTGCAGCATTACGCTGCCGTTTTTATCGTCGGCATTGGTTAATGCAAAAGCGTTTTTTGGCAAGCCGTCAAAGAAAGCTTTTTTGGCCTTCAGATAATTATCGAATGTTTTATGATAATCTAAATGGTCATGCGTCAGGTTCGAGAATATCGCCCCGGTAAAATTCAGTCCCTCAATTCGATGTTGTGCAACTGCGTGCGAGCTTACTTCCATAAAGCAGTAATCGCAGCCCTGGCCAATCATTTCGTCCAGCAAGCGGTTCAGTTCAACCTGGTCGGGGGTAGTATGGGTTGATGGAATAATTTTACCGTTGATCTGATTTTCGACGGTCGACAGCAAACCACATTTATAACCCAGATCGCGAAATAATTGATAAAGCAACGTTGCAATAGTGGTTTTGCCATTAGTGCCGGTAACACCTACCAGCTTCAATTTCTTTGAGGGATTATCGTAAAAATTAGCCGACACAATACCCAAAGCAACAGCCGAGTCTTTCACCATCAGGAAATCGACCTCGGCGGCAGTATGACCGGGCAACTCTTCACAGATCACCGCAACAGCGCCATCCCTGACAGCCTGATCAATAAAATCATGTCCATCAACCTGGGTGCCTCTGACAGCCACGAACAAGCAACCCGGCACAACCTTGCGCGAATCAAACACAATTGTGCTGATCGCTACATCCGGTGCACCTTGCAGCTCGGTAAATGGCAGTCCGGTTAATATGTCGCTCAGGTTTCTCATTGCAACTCTATAAATATTTTTGACCCCTTATGTGCAACACTTCCCGCTGTTACACTCTGGGTGGTTACCACTCCGCTTCCTTTCGCTCCTACTTTATAGCCGGCATTACCTAACGCATATAAGGCATCGCTCAGGCTCATGCCGGTTACTGCCGGTACAATACCTGTTTTATATTTTACGTCATCATATGGGATACCATCGCTGGTATCGATACCGGCATTGGTCGACGCGTATAATGGCTTTACACCTAATTTGCTGTACACCTTTTTAACAGCAGCCATATTGCCTTCTTTAATCTTAGGCATGGTGGTATTACCCACAAAATGAGTCGGCGTGCCGTGGCTTAGTTCTAAGTCGCCTGCATAAACACGGTCGGCAATTTTTCTGAATACCGGACCAGCCACCCTGGCTGCCAAATGCGATCCGATGCGCGGGTTACTGATCACCACGATCATTGAATACTTTGGCCGGTCGGCAGGGAAATAACCGCAGAACGAAGCCTGGTGCTCATCTTTATCACCATAACCAGACGACCCGTGTGCTATCTGCGCAGTACCGGTTTTACCCGCTACGCTGTATAAGTTATTTTTAATAACCAGTTTACCTGTACCCTCTGTCACAACACCTTCCAATAGTCCTTTCACTTTAGCCAGCGTTTCGTCAGAGCATATCTTTTCGTTAATAACGCGCGCCTTAAAACGCTCAACCGTATTGCCCATACTACGAATCTCTTTAACAAAAATGGGCGCTATCTCTTTACCATTGTTAGCTACTGCGTTATAGAATGTTAGCATTTGCAGCGGTGATAATTTCACCTCATAACCGTAGGCCATCTGCGCTAACGTTTGTAGTTTATTCCAGCCTTTTGATGATGGATTTTTAATAAATGGGTGCCCCTCCCCCGGTATCTGCAGGCCGTTTCTCTCATTTAAATGATACCGGTACAGCGCATCGGTATACTCGCGCGGATTATCGGCATAGTGCGAGTATAATAGCTTAACAGCACCCACGTTTGATGATTCTTCAAAAGCACGCTTGGCCGTTATAACACTGCCGCCATCCTCTGCGTCTTTGATCCTCAGGAAAACTCTGCCGTTGCGCGGATTTATCATATCATAACGCCCATGCTGAATATCAACCGTAGTGTTGGTGTCAATTTTGTGCTGATCAAGCAAGGTCATGTAAGTTGCCAGCTTAAAGGTCGAGCCTGGCTCAGCCTCGGCAGCAATAGCATAGTTAAACTGCTCCTTATATTCGCCGCTTTTTGTCCGGGTAAAATTGGCAATGGCACGAACTTCGCCGGTGGTAACTTCCATCAGCACAACGGTACCAAAATCGGCCTGTATGCTATCCAATTGTTTCTTCAGTGCTTTCTCTGCAACGTCCTGCAAGTTTACATTAATGGTCGATATGATGTCGGCGCCGTCTTTTGCAGTTATTTCATCCTCGTCATCATTAACAGGCACGTACACACCGCCAGCTATGCGCTGCATCAGTCGTTTGCCGTTTTCGCCATCTATATAGCTGGCGTAAGCACCTTCTAAACCCACGCCATTTTTTACATTCTCATTTTTATACCCAATAGTACGGGCTGCCAATGAGCGGAATGGCCGTATCCGTTTGTTTTGTTGTATCACAATCAACCCGCCCTTATATTTACCCATGCGGAAAATCGGGAACTTACGGAGCTTCTTCAGTTCCTGAAAAGTAACCCGGCGCCTGATTAATTGATAGCGCGAACTGTCCTTACGGGCACTGCGCAACAATCTCGAATAATATTTTTCTGTTTTATCAGGATATAATTCAGCCAGTTTAGCCGCCAGCGAATCAACTTTTGAATAGAATGATTTATCCTCAAAAATACCACCGGCAAACATATCCATGTGCAGTTCGTATTCCGGTACCGAGGTGGCCAGCAAAGCGCCATCGTCCGAAATAATGTTACCGCGTGTAGCCTCGACCGTTTCATACCGCGTGGAAAGCTTAGCCGCCATTGCCCGCCATTTTTCGCCCTGTACAAATTGCAGGCGCCACATCTGTATCACCACAGCTACAGCAAACAACAATATCAGGCCAAAGGCCAGATATACACGCAGCAATATGTTGGTTCTGATACTCACTGGTCAACATCCTCCTGTACTGTAATTTTATGCGCCGGTTGCAATGATTCCTTTATGCCTAAAGTATCTACCCGCTTAGCCACTTCTGACAGTGTACTTTTATAAGCCAGATCAGCCTGGGTTACTTTATATTCCCAGGTCAGCTGACGAACTTCTTTAGTCAATTTATCAATGTCACGAATGTTTTTTTCGGCCAGGTGGCGGTTTGCGATATAGATCATCCCCAGAAAAGCCATGAACAACACAAAAGGCAGCGCGCGCGTAGCTTCGTCGGTAGTTATAAACCCCTTCGTTAAAAATTTGGTCAAAAAGTTTTCCGGAATCTCCTTCGCAGGCTTTTCCTCCACGATCAATTCGCTCTCCAACTCTTCTTTCTCTATCTCGGTACGTAAACGATTGGTCATACTTTATTTTTTAACTGCAATCCTCAGTTTGGCACTGCGTGCCCTGTTATTTTGTGCAATCTCCTGAGCCGATGCCGTAACGGCACCACGGCTCACCGCATCAAACGGTTTCTGATCGTTACCAAAAAAATCCTTCTCCACCTCACCGCTGAATTTCCCTTTGGCGATAAAATTTTTCACCAGCCTGTCTTCCAGCGAGTGGTAAGACATTACCACCAGGCGGCCGCCCGTTTCCAGCACCTCGGCGGTTTGGGTTAAAAACTCCTTTAACGCTTCCAGTTCCTGGTTAACCTCGATACGCAGCGCCTGAAAAACCTGCGCCAGGTATTTATTTTCCTTCCCGCGAGGGATACGATCAGAGATCGCATTTTTCAAATCAGCTACCGTATTAATCGGTGTATTCAATCGCGCGGTTATAATAGTGTGCGCCAGCGATTTGGCATTTTGTATTTCGCCATACACCCCGAATATGCGGTGCAGATCGGCCTCGCTGTAAGTATTGATCACCGTTTTGGCAGTCAATTCGGCTGCCTGGTTCATGCGCATATCCAACTCTGCATCAAAGCGGATTGAAAAACCACGCTCCGCCTCATCAAACTGGTGCGATGACACACCCAGGTCGGCCAAAATACCGCTAACCGGAATAGCCCCATGCAGGCGGCAAAAGTTTTTCAGGTATCTGAAATTCTGATCAACAAATTCAAAGCGCTCATCATCGATCATGTTGCGCTGCGCATCAGCATCCTGATCAAAGGCCAGCAACCTGCCATCTTTGCCCAGGTGTTTTAATATCTCTCTCGAGTGGCCGCCACCACCAAAGGTCACGTCCACATAGGTACCATCCTGGCGGATATTTAATCCTTCAATACATTCCTGCAGCATAACGGGGCTGTGATAATTACTCATCATTCCTCCTTCCGCCCATAACCTCTTCGGCCAGGTTTGCAAAGTTTTCAGGTTCGTCATCCAGTTGCGAATCATACGCATCCTTGGCCCAAACCTCTATTTTATTAAACTGACAAGCCAGCACCACATCGGCACCAATACCTGCATACTCTAAAAGTGACTTCGGCAAAAGCACCCTGCCTGCACTATCAAGCATTAACTCTGAAGCACCACGGGTGAAATAGCGAATAAATTCGCGGGTCTTTTTTTCGTATGAGTTGAGCTTGCTCAGGTCGTCAACTATCTTATCCCATTCTTTGCGGGTATAGATAACCAAATGCTTTTCAAAGCCACGATTGATGACAAGCCCCTCACTTACAGCTTCTGGAAGCTGTTTTTTGAGGCCAACGGGTATCATCATACGCCCTTTAGCATCCAGTTTACAATCAAATTCGCCTAAAAAATTCGACATTCCTATACCTTGACTATTATGGTAGTGTAAAAGTAAATCACTTTTACCACTTTATTACACTTTTTACCACCAAAAAGTTTTCAACATTCATAAGAAATAATTTTTCTCCCACCTTTGAGCGATTTTCAAGACGCTAAAAACGTAATTGGCTGACTACCAGAAATAACGAAAAGTGAAGATTTGAATAAGCGGGTTAAATTGCTTTAGTGATAGATTATAGCGAGATTAGTACAAACCTGTAACTAAATGAGAAGCCTTACTCAATTTTTATTGATAGTGATTTTATTGTCACCGGCAAAAGCGTTATTTGCGCAAGAAGTTGTTAATAAAGGAGATGTGACTATTCATGTCAGAATTACTCCAATAGCTATTTATGGCACAACTTTGATAGATATTTATAAGCGATCTGACAAAGTGGAAATAGTTTATGCCAGGCACGATAGCACTCGGTTTTCAGAGGTTCGGGAAGACACTGCCTATATAAATGCTAGTAAAAATCGAAATTACTCAGACTCATCACAAACTGCCAAACTTAGAAAAATTTTAAAGCGATATTACGTATACGACACTACAAAAGTCACGATCGATTTAAAGAAAGATACTGCCTACAATAAAATCCTTCAATTAATGGCGCAAACCAGCAAGAAAGAACTTGAAACAAGCAAAGTTGGCCAGCGTTTTGTTTTAGATGGGTTTGGTTTTGGTTCTACTATTGTTACTGACAAGGGCACTAAAACAATAGGGGTGCGCACACCTATGCCTGACAGCCACCCAATTATTTACAACTTTTTAGAAGAGACACGCAGTAGGTTAAAATCAAGACTAAGACATTGATATTCAGCCTCTGGTCGGTGTTATCACCGCACCAGCATTAGAGGTATTTGGTGCAGTGATAACACCGACCAAAAGCTGAATTTTAAATATCGACTAACGCAAACCGTCAATTACATTATATCATCGTGAGCGAGTTTCGGGGGATACTGAATAACGGTTTAAATCAATTTGTCATTCTGAGCGATAGCGAAGAATCTTATAAAAGCGATTAACCAGCGTATAAGATTCTTCGCTATCGCTCAGAATGACAAGTGGTTAGATAGTCCACCTAAATAACCCAATACAAGGCTCCGTCTTTCTCACCCATTGCATCCACCCGTTTCTCCACCTCCGCATCTTTCTCTAAAATCGGTGCATGATGCGGTTTTATCCGTGCATCAATAATCAGCGGACCATAACAGCCCCAATGTTTATGCTCGGTAAACTCATTGATGCCATAAATATCGTGCGATGGATTGCTGCGGGTGAAAGTTACCCAAACAAAGTTGTTCAGGTTTTCGGCAGTAAAGGCCGCATCATCACACAAAACAAACAGGGGGGTGCCTGTCAGGTCGGTCTCTGCAAAATGTTCCTGCAAAAATTCTACGATCATCGGCATGTCGCTGGTGCGGATGTTTTTGGGCACCTCGATAGCCAACACGCCCGGCATTACCATCTGGTAGTTTAGCAGCGGTTTTGGCAAGGTAAAATTAGCAGGAACATCGGTCCATAGCTCGCGCTTGATATTCCCGGCTACGGT
>DATCXS010000474.1:0-4746 GCA_036565645.1 Mucilaginibacter sp. | reverse complement strand
CAACAAAGAAGGCTCGCGCCGTAATTTATTTGAAGAAGCTTCGGGCATATCCAAATACAAACTGCGCAAAAAGCAGACTTTTAACAAGCTAAAAGAAACTGAAGCCGACCTGGAACGCGTAGAGGATCTGCTCTTCGAGATCCAGAAAAACCTGAAGATGCTCGAGAACCAGGCTAAGAAAACTGAGCGGTACTATCGCCTTAAAGAAGAATACAAAACGCTCAGCATTAAGCTGGCGTCATTCAAGATCGCAGCTTTCGGTACTTCGTTAGCTACTATCGAGGATCAGGAACTGAAACAGCGCGAAGAAAAACTAGGCGTCGTATCGCAAATGGATACGCTTGAAGCGGGT
Organism: Mucilaginibacter sp.; assembly: GCA_036565645.1. Lineage (GTDB taxonomy): Bacteria > Bacteroidota > Bacteroidia > Sphingobacteriales > Sphingobacteriaceae > Mucilaginibacter. The sequence goes on along the minus strand of DATCXS010000474.1, from coordinate 4,394 downwards.
TTACAACAAGAAAAGCTGGATAGCATCACCAAAGAAAAGAACCTGTCCATACAACAAAAAGCTACCAACGAATTTGTTTCTAAGATCCGTGCTTATGAGAGCGAGAAAAAGATCAAGAACGAACAATTGAAGTTTCAGCAGGATAAAGAGGCCCGTTTAGCTGAGGAACTGGAACGTGACCGCGGTCAGCTTAACCACGTTCTGTATAACATCAAGAGGCTTAATGAAGAGAAAGCCCAGGAAGAAGAAAACCTGGACACTATAAGCACCAAAGTTGCCGACCTGAAGCAAATGGTGGACGAATTGCGCCTGCAGCAATCAAGCGCCCGCAATGCGTTAAATGAATTGGTATCTGCCAATAACAACCTGCAAAATCAGGCTTACAAGGCCGAGAAAGATATCGATATTCTGCAAATACAGGAGCAGGCGCTTGAGCAGGAAAGCCAGCGCAATATGGAAGATGCCACCAACAAAAAGGTGGAGCTTTCGCACTTTAACGAGGTAGTTTCCGACTTACAGGGCCGTACGGAAGCCTTGCAGGCCGACTATGAGCAAGAGGTAAAGCGTGAAGAAGAATTACAAGCGCAAATTACCACCATTGAAACCGAAGCTGAAACGGTTAAAGAGACCATTATTACTGAAAGCCGAAAACTGGATGCCAAGCAAAACGAATATAACCTAACCAAAAGCCTGGTGGACAACCTGGAGGGTTTTCCTGAATCTATCCGTTTCCTGAAAAACAATAATGAGTGGGCCAAAAACGCTCCCCTGTTCAGCGACGTGCTTTTTTGTCGCGAGCAGTATCGGGTAGCTATTGAAAACTACCTGGAGCCGCTAATGAACCACTACGTGGTTGATACCTATGACGAGGCTGTTAAAGCGGTTAACCTGCTAAGCAATGCCTCACGCGGAAGGGCGCAATTCTTTATTTTGAGCAATTATGCCGATGCGGTTTCGTTGCCGTTTAAAGAAGAACCGCTTGGTGGACGCATCCCGGCGCTAAACGTTGTAGAGGTTGAAAAGAAATACCAACCGCTGGTAGACCACCTGTTAAAAAATGTTTACCTGGTTAATGATGAAAGCGATCTGAATAGCGCCCAACTTACTGAAGGTTTAGTACTTATTGCGCAAAGCGGCAAGTTCAATAAAACCAAATATACTATGGCCGGTGGCTCGGTGGGCTTATTTGAGGGCAAACGGATCGGTCGTGCTAAAAATCTGGAGAACCTGGCTAAGGAGATCAAAAAACTGGAGGTTGAGCTGTTTGAGCTTAAAACGCGTTCGAACGAGTTACAAACGCAATCTGTATCATTGAAAGCTGTCGGCAAAGCGCAGGAGATTGCCCAAAAACAAGCCGAACTCAATCGCTTGAATACGGAGCTTATTACCGTTAAAACCCGCCAGGAACAATACGAAACCTTTATCGAGAACAGCCTTAACCGCAAGGACGATATCGCCAAAAAAATAACAGGCATCAAGGAAGAAATGGCTACCCTGCAGCCGCTGTTGGCAGAATTAAAACAAAAGAAAGAAACTCAGACTATTTTATTGGCCGAGAAACAAGCAGAGTTTAATGAGCTGAACGAAATGGTTACGGTGCAATCTAATACCTACAACCAGGAGAATATCCGTTTTCATCAGCAGCAAAATAAAGTATCCGGTTTGAATAAGGACCTGGACTATCGCTTTACACAACAGGACAGCTTAGAGGGCCGCATTCAAAAAAATGCCGCCGACCTGGAAGAAGTAAAAGCAGCTATACAGGAAAACTTGCAGCAGTCTGATAACTCCGACGACGGCTTGCTGGAAATGTATAACCAAAAGGAAGAACTGGAAAAGGCTACCCAGGAAGCTGAACAGGAATACTACAAGCTGCGCGGCAAGATCACAGAAACGGAAGATGCCATTGCTGCCTTGCGCCGTAAAAAAGATCAGGCGGAGGTTATTGAGAATGAGCTGAAAGATCAGCGTAATAGCCTGCGCATTGAACTGAATGCTTTAAAAGAGCGCCTATCAGTTGAATTTAACGTGGATATTAACGATCTGCCTGAAACTGAAATAGCCGGTGACGAAAACGAACAGCAATTGCGTGAGCGTACCGACAAGCTCAAAAGTCAGTTAGATGATTTTGGAGCCATTAATCCAATGGCTGTCGAGGCTTATAAAGAAATGAATGAACGCTACGAGTTCATCCAAAATCAAAAGAAAGACCTGGGCGAAGCTAAGGCATCGTTAATGGCTACCATTCAGGAGATTGACGATACCGCACGCGAAAAGTTTATGTTTGCCTTTACACAGGTGCGCGAAAACTTTATCAAGGTATTCCGCTCACTGTTTAATGAGGAGGATTCGTGCGACCTTATCCTGCTTGATCCGAAGCATCCGTTGGAGTCGGACATTGATATTATGGCTAAGCCAAAAGGTAAGCGCCCATTGTCAATCAACCAGCTTTCGGGTGGTGAAAAGACGCTGACAGCCACTGCTATCCTGTTCTCGCTTTATTTACTTAAACCTGCCCCATTCTGTATTTTTGACGAAGTTGATGCGCCACTGGACGATACCAACATTGACAAGTTCAACAACATTATCCGCAAGTTCTCGCAGGAGTCGCAGTTTATCATCGTGTCGCATAACAAAAAAACCATTGCCAGTACCGATGTCATTTATGGTGTAACGATGGTTGAGCAAGGTATTTCGCGGGTTGTGCCGGTTGATCTAAGGGAACTGGTAGATTGACGTTATTCAATTGAAGGTATTGTGCTGAGTTATAAAACCACGGCCTCTAATGGTGTAAATGACAATGATCTTTATTTCGATGTCATCCCGACCGTAGGGAGAGATCTATATACAGGCAAGGAATGTGGATGCTCACAATTACTCTAATATTCAAGCGAAGGACACTTGAACAGGCGAAGGGCAGGCCGAAAGGATAAGTAATAATGCTATTACTTTTTAAACTTATTAAACACCATTCCTTTAAACTTCTTACCATCTAAAGCGATGGCTGCTTTATTGGCCTGATCTATCGAGAAAGTACGCTGACGGGCATTTAAGCCCTGAACCTTTTGTGTGGCAACTGCGTAGGTGCCTTTGCGTACGTAGGTTAAAGCATGATGCAGCAAAATTTCTGTGGTATCGCCAAACTCTTTGGTAACATCATCATAATCTTTTATACCGGGATAGTCACTTGTTCCGGGCGTCATACCTGCATAATAGCCGCCCTGCCCTGCAGCGTTTTTAGTCTCAAACTCTGGAATGTACATTTGGTACTTATTAATGTCAATATCAAAGAAACCAACCGGTTTACCGTAAGTGGTAGTCCCTATCAGCTGTACATTCATATGAGGGCGTAAGTTATTGATGGTTAGCTCGCTGGCAGAGGCTGTCGATCCGCTCACAATGAAAAACACCCGGTTTAAATTCAAAGAGCCTTTTTTAACAAACTTTTCGGTATTTGCGGCTACCGAATAGTCAACCTGCGCCAGATTATATAGCTGGTTTGAACCGTTCCGTCTGACCTGATTAGCCAGCAAGGTTGCTTTATTACTGGCCAGGATATCATTAAAATGATAAGCGTACATAGTGGCATTGTTCTTGGCAGCAGGAACAATCAGGTTATCAATATACTCGGCCGTTGATACATATCCACCACCATTATAACGAAGATCGACCACCAGGTCAGTAATCCCCTGCGACTGGAAATAGTTGAAAGCCTGATCCAGCTTGGGGTCGGCATTCTCGTCGGACGTAAATGAATTGAATACCACATAGCCTACTATTTTACCATTTGCAAGCGGTATGGTTTTATAGGTAATAACCGGGTTAATGGTATAATCGGCAGCGCTTATGGAAACCTGAAACGTAGACAGATCATTACGTTGCAGCGTCATGCTGATGGTAGTACTATTAAACGCAGCATTAACCACAAAATTAGTATTTGCGCCATCGGCACCATCATAATCAATGGAGCTGTTGCCGTTAATAGCCGTTATTTTATAGCCGCGTTTTACTCCGGCCAAATCAGCAGGCGAACCGGGATAAACATATTTTATACGCAGGTCATTTATTTCATTGTAAAGCGGTGCAAAACCAAAGTTACTATTAGTACCACCAAGTTCGGATGATACTTCGCCCTGATCTATAAATGAGTATTTGGCTTCGCCAGGGGCAGCATCATAGTATTCGTATTGATTGGTTTGCGAGATCGCATTTAACTCCTTCTGCAAAGCTTCCAGATCTGTAGAACCGGTAAATGAGCGCGGATTAAACGCACTGTAAGAGGGTATGCTGTTATACCAATAATAATCTTCTTTGGCATACAAATAAACCGAGTCTTTTATTAAATCGAGTGTAGACCCTGTTTTGGAGGCACCGATAACATTATTGTTATTGTT
>DATCXS010000392.1:0-4221 GCA_036565645.1 Mucilaginibacter sp. | reverse complement strand
ATCCAAAAAATGACTTAAAAGTCATAAAAACCGATCCAAAGTGATCCGCTTTTTCAAATAAAAATTATTAATTCACTGATAATTAGTAATTTACAACTTACCAGTGATCCAGCTGATACATATACTCACTGTGGATCAGTGCATCATCTCTATCAGCCGCTACGCTACCCATGACAAGTAAAAAACCAATAAAGTGTCACCCTTTAGGAAAGCTTCCGTGCTAAATAACGGGGCATCTCGCCGCACAAAAGGAATAGTTTGCAGATCCTTCGATATTGCTCAAAACGACAAGCCCCACTAAACCTAATCTTAAATCTTTAATAACCAATCTTCAAATCCCAATCACTCGTCACCAACCTTCGCCGATATCCAAAAGTTATTATAGCCCAGCCCTATCTGGATATCAATCAGCTCCTGCTGCAACATCTCAAGCACAGCCAGGAAATTGTAAACAAAATGCACCTTGTTTTCAGACTCTTTGGCTATGGCCTTAAAGTCCATCATTTTATTGATGCGCAGCAGGTCGTCAATAGCTTTCTTTTGTTTCTCGATGGTGTAGGGGTATTGTACAACGGTATGCGTAACCTGTTCGCTGCGGTTCTGGTAGTTGCGCATCATGCGGTTGTAAACCATCATGAGGCGATAAAGGCTCAGGTCCGACAGCTCCTCGCCCGGCGTGGCTGCACGCTCGGCCGATTCCAGGTCGGTGGCGATGTTGCCGCGGCGCTCCTGCATCAGGCGCTCCTCTTCCATTGGGCGCAGTTCTTCGCAGATCTCCTTAAATTTCTTGTATTCTATCAACTTACGGATCAGGGCCTCGCGGGTATCAACTTCGTTCCCCGCATCCTCGCTTTCATGGCGGGGCAGCAGCATCTTGGCTTTGATGCGCATCAGCGTAGCGGCAACAAAAATAAACTCGCTGGCCAGTTCAATGTTGAGGCTCACCATGTGGTGAATGTAATTCAGAAAATCGTCGGTAATACGGGCAATGGAAATGTCCTGGATATCCAGCTCATCGCGCTCAATAAAGAACAGCAACAAATCAAACGGACCCTCAAACTGTGGTAATTTTATCTCAAAGCCTTCTTGCTCCATACGCTGCAGTAAAAATACATTTTTTTGTCAATTGCGGGGAGGAACAACGTGGCTACACAATAACAACTTTATTTCGAACAAATATTACTGCCAAATGTCCTTAAATTATAAATTAACTTAGTTAATTTGCAAACTATTTAGAGTTGTATAAATATCAATGCAGGTAAAGGCCGGTGATTTATTAGAACACATCAACTATCCATCTGATTTAAAGAAGCTTAGTGAAGATCAACTTGAGCAGGTTTGCCAGGAGCTGCGTCAGTATATTATTGACATAGTTTCGGTAAATGGCGGGCATTTTGCCGCCAGCTTGGGTGTGGTTGAGCTTACTGTCGCCCTGCATTACGTATTAAATACACCTTACGACCAATTAGTATGGGACGTTGGCCACCAGGCTTACGGCCATAAAATACTGACCGGCCGCCGCGATGTGTTTGATACCAACCGTTTATACGGCGGTATCAGCGGTTTCCCTAAACGTTCTGAAAGCGAATATGACACTTTTGGCGTGGGCCATTCATCTACATCTATCTCGGCAGCATTAGGTATGGCCGTGGCGTCGCAGTACAAAGGCGAGACTGGCCGGCAGCACGTGGCCGTTATTGGTGATGGCTCCATGACCGCAGGCATAGCCTTCGAGGCGCTGAACCATGCCGGTATTGAAAGTTCAAACCTGTTGGTTATCCTTAACGACAACAATATGGCTATTGACCCTAATGTTGGCGCATTAAAAGATTACCTTACCTCAATAACCACCTCAAAACCTTATAACCGTTTTAGAGACGATATTGCCAGCGTGCTGGCTAAAATATCATCAATAGGCCCAGACGCCTATAACATGGTGCAAAAAATTGAGAAAAGCATTAAGGGCACGCTGCTTAAACGCAGTAACTTCTTTGAAGCTCTAAAATTCAGATATTTTGGGCCGATTGACGGGCACGATGTAAAAAACCTGGTTAAGATATTGAACGATCTGCGTGACATACCCGGACCAAAACTTTTACACTGCATTACCACCAAAGGTAAAGGCTATGCCCTGGCCGAAAAGGATCAAACCAAATGGCACGCCCCGGGCTTGTTCGACAAGATAACCGGCGAAATCAAAAAAGCCACTTTCGAGAAACCACAGCCCCCAAAATACCAGGATGTATTTGGCCTTAGTATTATAGAACTGGCAGAGGCTAATCCTAAAATTATGGGTATTACACCGGCTATGCCTTCAGGTTGCTCATTAAATCTGATGATGAAAGCCATGCCTAAGCGCGCGTTCGACGTAGGTATCGCCGAGCAGCATGCCGTGACTTTCTCGGCCGGACTGGCTACCCAAGGTTTGATACCGTTCTGTAATATTTACTCCAGTTTTATGCAGCGGGCCTATGACCAGGTGATCCACGACGTAGCGATACAGAAACTAAACGTAGTATTCTGCCTTGACCGTGCCGGCATTGCAGGTGCAGACGGGCCTACGCATCACGGTGCTTATGACTTGGCATACATGCGCTGTATACCTAACATGACCGTGTCCGCGCCAATGAACGAGGAAGAACTGCGCAACCTGATGTACACCGCTCAACAGGATGATATGGGTCCGTTTGTGATACGTTATCCACGAGGCAATGGGGTGATGGTTGATTGGCAGCGCCCGTTTAAGGCTATCCCGGTTGGCAAAGGCCGTAAACTAACTGAAGGCGACGATTTAGCGATATTGACTATCGGACACGTTGGCAATCAAGCTGTAAAAGCTATTCAGGAATTAAATACCGAGGGCTACTACCCTGCTCATTACGATATGCGTTTTGTAAAACCTTTGGATGAAGTTTTATTGCACGAGGTTTTCAAGAAATTTAATAAGGTAATTACTGTTGAGGATGGTTGCCTTGAAGGCGGTATGGGCAGTGCCGTTTTAGAATTTATGGCCGATCATAATTACAATGCACAGGTAGTACGCCTGGGAATACCTGACCGTGTAGTTGAACACGGCGAACAGCCCGAACTTTGGGCCGAATGCGGTTACAATGCCGATGCGATTGCCGCCCAGGTACGCGAAATAGGTATTAAAAGTAATACTCACACCATCGCCAGTTAGTTATTGTCATTCCATTCCTCACCGCGTCATCGTGAGCGAGGTACGAGCGTGACGCGGTGAAGAGAAAACTGCACAACTCCTACTTGCCTTTTTTATTTATCAAATATCGGGGCTTGATACTGGTACACTCAAATCAGTGTGTCCGGTAACTGGCTATATCAGTGTACAGGGTTTTGAATGAGCTACGCAGGCCAATGGTGATCATAGATGTTTTGTCGCTAAATTGGGCATTACTTTCCAACCGGTAAATACCGCCTAATTCTATTCGTAAATTATATTTGGGGTTAAGCACATAGGCTACCTTACCCTCCACATAGGTCATGTTGGTAGTCAATCCCTGCCCTATGTAATTGCCATACAAATGTGCAGGGTCTGTATAAACTTTAAATATGTCTTTACCGTAATTCAAGCCATTTACGTCCAGGCCATAGTGGCCGTAATCAAACTCACCGCTAAAGTCAAACCGCCCATAACTATAATTGAGCAAGCCCACCAATTCTCTAAAATTGGCACCAAAGGGGTGCGCCAGCGGTTCGCCTTCTTCACTATAGTTTTTTATTCGCTGTGTTTCCGTATAGGTGAATGGCAATGCACCATTATATTCGCCTAAATAGTTCAAATTTTGTATACCGAAAAGATTGGCTCCTTTAAAGCCCAGTTGCCAGGCATATTTGTTTTTCACACTGCCTTTACCTGAAAAGAAATCCTGAGCCCTGAACTCATCCAGCATAAATTGACCGTAAGCAGTTATACCGTCGGTGATTTTATATTTACCGTTAAAGCCAATCAAGGCATTGTCCGGAGAACCATTTGATGCCTCAATAGGACGTAAGAATATAGCCGGGTTTACATAAGCCAGGTCTAACCCACGATGAATATTAGTTGCCGAGTCACGGTCAGCAGCTATAATAGCATCAAAGAAGCCTAAAGACAAGCGTTTGCTTACGTTCCAGTCGAGATAATGGAATATTCCCCATTTACGGCTATAGCCGTTATTATAACTTAATGCAGGCGATGCCGGATCAGTCATATAAGCCCAC
>DATCXS010000295.1:0-3922 GCA_036565645.1 Mucilaginibacter sp. | reverse complement strand
TATAAGCAGATTCACCCCGGCCAATACATCTAAAATAGACGGGAAGGTATTGGCTAATATTACATCAATATCGTTGGGTTTAAACCAGCGTACGTCAGTTATCCCCTCTTCTTTCTGCGGTTTTAGTTTATGCTGACCTTTGGCCTTCATTTTATACCAATGCGTTTTTTTTAAAACAACCTCATCTTTATAAATATACACGTGGTAGGTTTTACAAATCTTATCGCCGCGCTTGCTGATGGTGATATTGCATTCCTCTTCAACCTCGCGTACGGCTGCTTCTTTAACCGTCTCCCCTTTTTCTATTTTACCTTTTGGCAAATCCCACTTATCATTGCGGTAAATAAACAGCAGATCTTTGTCCTCATTTTTAACCAGCCCGCCCGCTGCTTCAATAACCTTAACGCTTTTTTTTACCTGTTTTAAAAAAGCTTTGGCATTAGGGCACAATACATAAAACAAATTGTTTTTGTGCGCCAGTACCCAGGTGTAAATTATTTTCAGATCAAAGTTCTGTCTATCAATTGCTTGATAACCGGCCATCTGCCCGGGAGCTGACTCTGTTAATAAGATAACTTTTTGGTTAATATAAATTCTGTATTTTTGGGCCATGTTTAATACTACTGAAACCGAACAACAGGTAGCGGAATTTCTATTGCAAATTAAAGCAATTAAATTGCAACCTAATAATCCTTTTACCTGGGCGTCAGGCTGGAAATCGCCAATATATTGCGATAATCGTATTACGCTGTCCCACCCACCAATACGCACTTATATCCGCCAGGAATTAACTAAGGCCATCCAGGAAAAGTTTGGTTCGGTAGGCTGTATTGCAGGCGTGGCAACTGCGGGTATACCGCAAGGGGCATTGGTTGCACAAGAATTAGGCTTACCTTTTATTTACGTACGCTCAAAACCAAAAGAACACGGCCGCGGCAACCTGATTGAGGGTGATATCCTGACGGGGAAACGTGTTGTAGTGATTGAAGATTTAATATCAACCGGTGGCAGCAGCTTACAGGCTGTGGCTGCATTACGCGAGGCGGGATATGATGTAGCAGGCTTAGCAGCTATATTCAGTTACGGTTTTGATCTGGCTACCGAAAACTTTAAGGCGGCGAATTGTCCGTTTATAACTTTGTCAAACTATTCGGCGCTGATCAGTTATGCCGAGGAGCACCAATATATATCGCGAAAAGATGTTGAGTTATTGAGAGAATGGCGCGACAGCCCGTCAACCTGGGGCGTTGAAGCTGGCAAATAACTATGGCTATTTTTGAAAGTAAAATAACTATCAGTCGGCCGGTGAGCGATGTTTATCAGTTTTTGGCCGATTTTAATAACCACGGACAGCTCATGCCTGATAATGTACAGAACTGGTCGGCCAGCTATAATGAGGCCGGTTTTATGGTACAGAACACCATCAAATTATCACTACAAATTGCTGAGCGTATTGAAAACGAAGCAGTCAATATTACGGCTATTAACAACCCACCATTTCCGGTTCAACTAAATTGGTTACTCGAAGCCAACGGCGACAGTACCGATGTTACATTTACCATTAATGCGGAATTGAATATGATGATGAAAATGATGGTATCAGGCCCATTGCAAAAACTGGCAGACCATGAGGTGGGGAGCCTGAAGGCTCAGTTGAATAGAGACTAGTGATAGTTCTGCTCCATTGTCATTTCGAGCGATAGCGAGAAATCTTATACTACTTGCAAAGCAAACCTGGCGTACAAGATTTCTCCCGTTGGTCGAAACGACAACTTTATTATAAAACCAATCTTCAATCTTCAATAACCAATCTTTAATCCCGCTCAAAAACCCTACCTTTGCGCCAAATTACAGGTGCAGCATGATTAATGTATCAAATCTAACTTTACGCTACGGTAAGCGTACTTTATTTGAAGATGTCAATTTAAAATTTACCCAAGGCAATTGCTATGGCATTATCGGTGCCAACGGTGCGGGTAAATCGACATTTTTAAAAATTCTTTCAGGCGAGGTTGACGCAACCAGCGGATCGGTGGCCTTTACTCCGGGCGAGCGTATGGCGGTGTTAAGTCAGAATCACTATGCTTTCGACGAGTTCACCGTTATTGAGACCGTGATGATGGGCCACAAGGAGATGTATGCGATCATGAAAGAAAAAGACGCCATCTACCTTAAAGAAGATTTCTCTGATGCTGACGGCGAGCGCGCCGGCGAACTGGAAAACCTTTTTGCTGAAATGGATGGCTGGAATGCAGAAAGCAATGCCGCTACCCTACTAAGCAATCTTGGCATTAAAGAAGAATTTCACTATCAATTAGTTAAAGACTTAGACAATACTCAAAAAGTACGCGTGTTATTGGCGCAGGCACTTTTTGGTAATCCTGATATTTTGATCCTTGATGAGCCGACCAACGATTTGGACATCCATACCGTTAGCTGGCTGGAAGATTTCCTGGCGGGATATGAAGCCATTGTACTTGTCGTATCGCACGACAGGCACTTTCTGGACTCAGTTTGTACGCATATTGTCGATATTGATTTTGGTAAGATGACTATTTATACCGGTAACTATACGTTCTGGTATGAGTCGAGCCAATTGGCTTTGAAACAACGTTCTGATCAAAATAAAAAGACCGAAGACCGTGTTAAAGAGTTGCAGGAGTTTATCCGCCGTTTCAGTGCTAATGCCTCTAAATCAAAACAGGCAACCAGCCGTAAAAAGGCTTTAGATAAGATTAATCTGGACGAGATCCAGCCGTCAAACCGTAAATATCCGGGCATTATCTTCAATAACCTGGGACGTGAGGCCGGCGATCAGATCCTACAGATTGAGGGCCTTACCAAAAAATTAAATGGCGAAGTATTATTCAAAGACATTAACCTGATGGTTAATAAAGGCGACAAGATCGCTATCTTATCAAACAATAGCTTGGCTACTACGGCTTTCTACAACATCTTAACCGGTCGCGACAAAGATTATAAAGGTGAGTTTAAATGGGGTGTTACCATTAACCATGCCGATATCCCGGTTGACAGTTCTGAATACTTTGAAGGTAAAAATGAAAACCTCATCGACTGGTTGCGCGAGTTTTCGCCGGGCGAAAAAGATGATCAGTTCATTCGCGGCTTTTTGGGTAGAATGTTGTTCTCAGGTGAGGAAGTATTAAAGAAAAGTTCGGTACTTTCCGGGGGCGAAAAGATGCGTTGTATGTTCAGCCGCATGATGCTGCAGTCGGCCAACTTATTAATGTTCGACGAGCCTACCAACCACCTTGACCTGGAATCAATCACCGCGTTGAACAATGGTATGAAAGATTTCAGAGGTACTATCCTATTCACTTCACGAGATCATGAGTTGGTTGAAACCGTAGCCAACCGTATTGTTGAGCTTACTCCTGGTGGCGTAATTGACAAGCTGATGAGCTACGATGAATACATCAACAGCGACGCTATCGAAAAACTGAAAGAAGAACGTTACGCTTAGTAACGTCTAAGGCAGATATAGTAAACCAATTAACGATTTACTATATCTGCCTTATATAAAAATGCAGGTTCGGCGCTATCCTTTGTCGCCCTGTCATACTCCAATCCGTAACATCCTTTTGAAGTATTTGAGCTTATGCTGATGGTATAAGTCTTTCCTGCTGTTACTTTAATATTAGGATGTAAAACCAAATTTTTTGGTGACCAGCTTAGTTTATCAGCATTCACTGTAAATAATTTTAAAGGCTGATCACTGCCATCGGCAGAAATAGTCACCTGTAATTCAGCATCGGGATAAGCTGACTTAAAGGTTGATATACTCAGGTTGTTTAGTAAGCCTGTCTTAGTAGCTTTAAATGTGCTGGTACGTTTAGTACTTGCATTGATATCACAGCCAGGTGCAAAATTTAAAGCAGACGGTTTAACAGTTTTTGCTGCG
>DATCXS010000114.1:0-2861 GCA_036565645.1 Mucilaginibacter sp. | reverse complement strand
CGAGAACGGTGGCGGCTCATTAAACGAGGCGATTTCGCTTACCGGTTTGTTCATTAAAACAGGCCCGGTGGTTCAGGTAAGAGACACGCAAAATCAGGTTGATGTAAATATGGACGAGGACCCTTCTGTAGCTTATGCAGGCCCAATGGCAGTACTGGTTGATCGCTTCAGCGCTTCGGCTTCTGAAATTTTTGCCGGTGCTATACAGGATTACGGCCGCGGTTTAATCATCGGTACACAAACCTATGGCAAGGGTACCGTACAAAGTGAGATCGATCTGGATAAAGTGATCACACCGTCAATTGCAGAAAAACTGGGCTTGGTTACTCCCGCTAAAAAGCCGGCATCAACAGGCAGCGTAAACCAATATGGTCAGTTAAATTTAACTATCGCCAAGTTTTACCGTATCAGCGGTAACTCAACCCAGCACAAAGGTGTTATTCCCGATATCCAGTTCCCGTCCTTGATTCCGTTGGATAAATATGGTGAAGATACTGATCCGTCAGCTTTACCTTTTGATGTGATTGCTAAAAGCAATTATACCAGGGTCGCCAATCTGTCGTCAGTTATTCCATCAATAGCTAAAATGCATAATCAACGCATTGCCACCAGCGCAGCTTATAAAGCGTATGAGCAAACCATTGCCGATTATCGTAAGAGCGAAAAAGAAAAAACAGTAACGCTGAACGAGCAGGAACTTAAAAAACAACGCGACAACGACGAAGCCAAAACCCTGGCCCGCGACAACAGCCTGCGCGTTGCATTAGGCTACAAAGCTTTAAAGAAAGGGGAGACAAAACCTAAGAAAGAGGATCTGGACCCGTTAAAATTAGAAGCCGGACAAATTTTGATCGACTATATTAACACAGATAACAAAGTAACCAAAGCAAATACACCTGCTGGTTACTAAGCTTTAATATATAAACAAAGATCCCGGCCCGCGCCGGGATTTTTGCGTTAAAACCAATTTGTATTACAACGGTTTATTTAACATGGCCAGCAAACCACTGCTTGAATTTACCGACAAAGGCATTTATTGCGATAAAGGCAGGTTTTACATCGACCCCTGGAAACCTGTTGATGATGCAGTGATTACCCATGCCCATGCCGACCATGCTTATTGGGGGCATAAGCATTACCTGGCACATCACTTGTCTCGCGAGGTGTTGTATTATCGCTTAGGCGAGATCGGGCTGCAAACAGTGGAGTACGGTGAAACGGTAATGAAAAACGGGGTGAGTGTTACCTTGTATCCTGCCGGACACGTAATTGGCTCGGCCCAGGTACGGGTAGAACATCAGGGTGAGGTTTGGGTGGTATCCGGCGATTATAAAACCGAAGATGACGGTGTCTGTACCGCTTTTGAGCCGGTAAAATGTCATCACTTTATATCTGAGTGTACTTTCGGGATGCCGGTTTACCAGTGGAAACCGCAGGCGCAGATCTTTGACGACGTAAATAACTGGTGGCGCAGCAATGTCAACAATGGTGTGGCTACGGTTATTGTTGGTTATTCATTGGGTAAGGCGCAGCGTATTTTGCAGCACCTTGATCTGTCTATAGGTAAAGTTTACACGCATGGCGTGATCGAGAACACCAACGAGGCCTTGCGCCGCAATGGCGTTATACTTAACCCAACCGAACGGATTACTATCGACACGCCAAAGAATGAGCTGCGCAAAGGCATTGTCCTGGCGCCGCCGTCATCCGTCGGGACACCCTGGATGCGTAAATTTCAGCCCTACAGTTTTGGCTATTGTTCGGGGTGGATGGCTATCCGCGGAGCGAAAAGGCGACGCGCTGCCGATCGTGGTTTTGTCGTTTCAGACCATGCCGACTGGGACGGACTCATCAGCGCCATTGACGCTACAGGTTGTGAGAAAGTTTATCTCACCCACGGGTATACCGCCAGTTTTACACGTTATTTAAACGAGATTGGCTTTGATGCGCACGAGGTACATACACTGTATGGCGACGACGAAGCTTTGGAATCTTCCCCGGCGGAAGAACCCGAAAATACAAATGCGGCTGAGGAGGCGATTTCATGAAAGCCTTCGCCCAATTATTTTTATCGCTTGATGAAACCAATAAAACCAACGAAAAGGTTAAGGTTTTAAAGGGTTATTTCAATAGTGTGCCTGATACCGATAAAATGCACATGCTGGCGTTGTTTACCGGCCGCAAGCCTAAGCGCGTTATTAATTCCACGCAAGTACGGACATGGGCTACTGAAATTACCAATATCCCCATCTGGTTATTTGAAGAGAGTTATCATGTAGTAGGCGATCTGGCCGAGACCATGGCGCTGCTAATGCCACAAAACACAACCAGCACCAGCAATAAGACGCTTACTGACTGGATGGGTGAATTAAACGAGTTGAACACCAAATCTGAAGAAGAACGCAAGCTATGGCTCGTTGAATCGTGGGCGATGCTGGATACGCAGGAACGCTTTGTGTTCAATAAACTATTGACCGGTAGTTTCCGCGTTGGCGTATCGCAAAGCCTGGTGATCAAAGCGTTGGCTGACATTACCGGACTTGATGCTGCTACACTTACTCACCGTATTATGGGTAGCTGGATGCCTGAGACCTATACCTATCAGCAACTCATACAAGAGCAAGGTGCAGCCGACGATATATCGCGCCCCTACCCTTTCTTTCTGGCCTACCCAATACAAGAGACCTCAGAAAAACAAAAATCGGCAGACGATTTAAAGAGCGCTTTAGGAGATACGGCAAACTGGCAAGCCGAATGGAAATGGGATGGTATCCGCGCACAATTAATTAAACGCGATGGCAAGATTTTTATATGGAGCCGCGGTGAGGATTTAGCCACAGAAAAATTCCCTGAGCTGCATC
>DATCXS010000184.1:0-6153 GCA_036565645.1 Mucilaginibacter sp. | reverse complement strand
ATCGGATTTTGTGGTGGCTGAATTTAGAAAGAACTACGGCGTTAGTCCGCAGCACCTTGTACCCTGTGGGGTTGATCCTGCTATGTTTGCCCCGCAACCTGCCGAACGTGATATAGATATTTTAGGCGCCGGCTCACTGATCCCGTTGAAGCAGTATCACTTATTGATTGATGTGGTGCGGGTGCTGAAAAAAGATTGCCCCGCAATAAAAGCAATGATATGTGGTATGGGACCTGAGTTACAGAATTTGAAAGAAAGGGTCTCCCGGTACGGCTTAAGGGCTAATATAGAATTTAAAGGTGAGGTATCGCATCCTCAAATGCTGGCCCTGATGCAGCGCAGTAAAGTATTTCTACATCCCTCAAGCTACGAAGGTTTTGGCAATGTGCTGTTGGAGGCTTTGTATGCAGGGGCTTATGTAGTATCATTTCTTCGCCCCATGAAGGAGCCGTTTGATCGTCATTACGTAGTGGCCGATGTGCCGGAAATGGCGCAAACTACCGCACAAATATTAGCAAATGATAATCGTGATCACAGGCGGGTATTGGTTTACACGGTCACCCAGATGGCGCAAGGCATTATGAAAATATTTGATCCGGCGCTTACAATGAAGCCGCGATTTGATGAATCTGTTGCGCAATTGCCTCAAACGATAAGCGCGATTTAAAATAAGTCAGGGCTTTTTCACGCTCGGTAGCTACATCGAGCGATTGGGTATGATGCAGAGCCTCCAATAGTTGTATGTCATTGCCCGGTGGAAACAGGAGGCCGATATTGCCATCGTCGGTTATCATCCTAAACGAAAAAATTTCAGATACTACCGGTACGCATCCGCAGGATAATGCCTCGCAAAGCGCCGTGCCGCTGCCTTCGTAGTGCGATGCTGCGACAAAAAAATCAGCGCTGTTAAACCAGTAAAGCATATCGTCATTAGGGATTTTGCCAATCAGTTTGATGGCTTCCGGATTGGTCGCATCGCTTAGCAACTGTTTGATCTGCGGCAGTAATTCTTCGGTATGATAAAGCATGTAAAGGCATGCTTGTGGCTCGGTTTCAGCGAATTTGAGGAATGCTTTTACCGCGGTTATTGGGTCTTTATTGGCATCTAACCGACCTACCCACAGATAAACCTTTTCGGCATCAATGCCGGTTTTGGCCCGGGCGGTTTCTTTATCGATAGGATAAAATATTGACGACAGTTCCATTACCTCATGGATTTTTTGTGGCGATGACAGGTTGCCTTGAGTCACCCAGTCCAGCCCCATATTTTTTGAGGCAAACAGGTAGGCATCTACGCATTTGTCGGCCAGGCGTTGCAAGAGTTTACGAATGCCTACAGATGGTTTTTCAGCATGGTTTTGAACTATAATGCGTGTTTTGCGGGGAAGTGTCAGCCGCAACTGAATCACTTGCAGCGGTTTGTTCAGGCTATGTACAATCACCACGTCAGGGTTCAGACTTTTTACCAGCCGGTGTAATTTTCGGGGAAACAACAAGCGCTTACTCCCATTATTTACAAAGTGATGGCGTACGCCATCGTGTATAACTTCGCCCTCATAATTAATACGTGTAATGTTTGCCACATTGCCATATTTTGCCAGTGCTGTTAATACACCGCCATAAGCCCTTGTCCGCACCAGCCAGGGTTGAGGCGAGCTGTATAAGGAGTCATAATCATAGCTTATTGAAACAAACTGCATATTAAAAAATATCAATGTCGGCAAAAGTGAATTTGATACGGTTGGTTGTTATACCTGCATCAATGGGTTTAAAAATGATGTGGTACGACGGTCGGGACTCAAAATGCGCAGCAAATAAACGGTGCAAAGTTGTACCCGGACTGACCTGAAAATGAACTGCAGACATCCCCAGTTTACCCGCCAAACGCCTCAGTTTCCCTAATATAACACCCCAATCGTCCCGCACATTACCGATATCGCCAACATACAAACCATTTTGCAGCTTTATCCAGAATAACGACTCATCGATCTGAATAACCTGGGTATCTGAGTAAGTTTTATACTTCAGATATTGATCATTCCGCAGAACACCGTCAAATCCGTCGGTCAGCACAGAATTAGCCAAGCCGGGCTCCGGTTGCAGGTAAGATTTGAGTACCCATTGCTGATAGCGCCGGTAAACCGGTTTGAGCCAGGCAAATTTATGTGTGATCTTTTCGAGCGGAAGTGCCTTTACCGGTATCTCGAAACGCTCCATGACTTCGGTACTATGCCAGTTAAGCTTATTCATAAAACCGGGCAACGAATTTTGGTTCGGGAAACCAAATACCAGACACACACCTTCCAGTTTACACAAAGCGTAAGTATGGTTAGCCAGACGGGTAAATAACCCCAGGCCACGATACCCCGGATGCGTCATCGTATCCGCCGATTGCGCGGCAAGAATGCTTTTGCCCTCATGCCAAAGCAATGTAGGTATTACGCCGTAAAATGCTATGGGTTGTCTTAACTCATTATAGGCCAGGTATCCTATATATTTTGCACCTGTGTAGGTGGTGTCATATTTTTTAAGGAAATAATCGGCAGCCGGGCTGTGTTGGTAAACCGCCTGATGCAGCGCGGCCAGGTCGCCTATATTTTCGGCGCTTAGCCGTTCAATTAGTAAGTTGTCAGGCGGGTTAGTCATATTTACAGCTTATTGTAGCATGCAGTTGATTAATGGGCGATATAAAGGGATTTACAGTAAGCCGCTCACGCAGGGTATTATCCTCCGAATCGGATGGATCATTAAAATCCATCGCCAGTAACTGACTGTAGCCGGCCTTTTTTGCCTGGTTTATCACATCGGCATTATAACTGCCGTAAGGAAAGGCCAGGCTGGTAACCGGTTTGCTGATCAGGTTTTCGAGATATTGTTTTACACGTATCATTTCATCAAAAGCATCATCAGGACTGATCCGCGCCAGGTCATTATGATAATAGCCGTGTGCACCAATAGTCGCATAAGGCGATGCTGCCAGTTCTTTGATCTGCTGCGGTGTCATCTGTAGCCAGTAGTCAGTTTGTTCAGCGTCTCTTTTAAAGGGTACTAAGGGGTAAAACTCCTGCATCATCTCAGCTTTTTGCTCAAATCCCTGGCAGCGTAATTCTTCCTTTAACAGGACATGGTTAGTGGCCGATGTATAGTGGTCATACAAACCCTTATCATACTGCTGCCCTTTATAAATAATCTGCTGCGGACCAAACTTGCTTACAATGCCCAGAAAATCATTCCATAAAATATCAAAGCCATCGTTGGCCACTCCGCTGATAAAGAAAGTGGCGGGCATTTGATAGCGCTCCATCAACGGTAAAACGTATTTGTGGTTGTTGGCAAAGCCGTCATCAAACGTTATGCAGATATTGAATTTGTCTGCACTGAAATTGCCGGCATAATAGTCATCCAGCGAGACCACATTGCAATACTTTTTATACAGCTTTAAATGCTGCTCAAATAACCACCCGGTTAAAAATATGGGATTAAAGCGGGTATGGTCACGCTGGCAAATGCCGTGGTAAATGAGTATCCGGCTGCCCCGGGCCTTTTTATAAAAGGTTTCGTCCAAACCTAAAGCATAGCGCATGTCGCGTTTCAGTAATTTATACTTGCGACGCAGCTTTGCCCTTATTTTCTGAACGATGTTCATGCCATCTTATGAGTTAGCTGATACCGGGAAAACCGCGTCAGGATAATAGCTTTTAATTTGCTGCATCAGGCCTGGCAAGTCGCCTTCAACATATTTGCTGCTGCCATTGATAAATACCTGGCTGAAGTTTTTTAAGTTGATACCTTTCAATTGATCCAATAAAGAAGTATCAAACAGGCGGATCTGGTCATGGTACATTACCAAAAGGATATCTGCCGGGTCTGTGGCGTAAAATGAGCCAAATGCGTTAGTCGCAGGCTGTCTTTTGGCTATGACGATTGTTCCATCGTCGTTCACATTGGTTAAATTATTAAGAACCCCGCCCGGATGAACCGAGTTATACAATTCAGCGTCGGTAAGCATTTTGGTTTTGCGGGCCAGGCGTATATGGTCCCAAATATTCCAGTTGCCGGTAAGTGTCGAGTCTGTGCCAAAAAGTATAGTGGTGTGTTTTTTCAAGTGATCTATCTTAGCTGTTTTATTGAAAAGGAAGTAATTTGACTCGGGGCACCATACGAGTGCCTCAAATTTCTTAGCCTGCTCTTCAGTCATAGCAATACCGTGTACCCCGATCAATTTTTTGTGGAGCAGGTTCCAATGGTTAAGTTGATCAATCTCGTCATTAGCCAGGTTGTCGTCACCCTCGCCGATATGGATCATTGCCGGTATTTTGCGTTTAAGCGGGTTGTTAAGCTTTAGTTTCCACCATTTTTCAAATTGTACGGAGTGGATGCTATGCCCTTGTTCAATAGTTATCGGCGCATTTTTTACAGCCAGATGCTCGCCATGATTTACCACAGTTGTCACCCCGCAAAGCAGGTTTTTAAATATCCCCCAGTTGGCCCGCAAGGCCAGGGGGACTTTCAATACAGCATCAATTTCCTGCTTATAATTAGTGTGAATATAGTTTCCCCATTCGGTATAGTTATTATAGATCTTGTCACCAAGCTGGGGGAACAGGTTAAAGTCCAAATGATCATGCGAATTAACCAGGCCCGGAAAAGCCAATGCACCACCAAAATCAAGTTGCCGGGCGCCGGGCGCATCACCGCCTGACGGCTTCAGCTTACTATTTTTTAAATAGATGTTAGTGGGGCCGTTACCGGTTATAGTGGTAACGTTATTTAGTATCATGGCTTCAAAAAGTTGGTTTTGCTACGCTGTATTATCATTAAGCGAAGCTTTATTAAAACATACATAAACAATTACGGTTAGCTATAAGTGAAGGTTGCCCGTCTGTTTATTTCAGACAGCGGGCAACCTTTATTTTCTGAGGGGCGTAACCCTGTTGATAATTGTGTAATTGTAGAATTAGTTTCTTTAATAGTGGTGGGTTGCAGAACCCATCACTATTAGTTATCAACTGAAATACCGGCAGCTTGAAACAGAAGAATTTAATCTTTCAGACATTGGACATCAGCGCTCAACATAAGGCCATTAAGCATTTAAAACCGCGTAAGCCGGGTTTTGAGGAACTATATACTGCCGTCAGAGCTTATGAGGAAAAAATTTATACTGACGCTCAGTTAGCTTCGCTTCCTGATTTCAGCATATATTCAAAAGAGTGGGAGGTTCGTCGGCGCTCGAGTAACAGATTGCTTGCTTATTTGGGTAAAAAGCGCAAATTCTTAAAAATACTTGAGGTAGGTTGCGGCAACGGCTGGCTGTCGGCAAAAATGGCCGGCCTGCCCAAAACTTATGTAACCGGGCTGGACATAAACATGGCCGAGATTAACCAGGCTAACCGCGTTTTTAAAATGCCTAACCTGGAGTTTACTTACGATGCCTTTAACGAAAACACTTTCGACAAAGAACGTTTTGATGTGATTGTATTTGCAGCCTCGCTACAATATTTTTCGTCGGTAGTGTCGGTACTCAGGCAAGCAGAGCGACTGCTGAACCGGGGCGGCGAAATACATATAGTTGATACGCCTTTTTATGATACGGAAGAAGCCCTTGAGGCTGCGGTGCGTTGTCGTCACTATTACGAAGACATGGGCATTCCCGAAATGGCCGATCATTATTTTCATCATTCCATCAGCGAGTTCTGGGGATTTAAATATAGGATCTTGTTCAACCCCACCAGCCCGCTGAACCGCTTGTTTAAAAAAGGTCCGTTTTACTGGATATCAATTACCAGGTGATATGCAATCAATAGCACATACCTATAAGCGTTACCGCACACTGCAAACGCATCACATATCGGCACTCCCGGTAGTGATACTGATGCCGCATAGTGCGTGTAACTGCCGTTGTGTGATGTGCGATATCTGGAAGGACAATAAAAACCTGAAACAACTTACCCCGCAGGATATTAGCGGGCTGTTAACATCGCTCAAAGATTTTGGTACGCGGCAAGTGGTTATGTCGGGTGGAGAAGCGCTGCTCAATGCCAATTTCTTTGAGCTTTGTAAACTATTAAAGTTGCGGGGTATTAAAATCAGCTTATTGAGCACCGGCTTGTCCTTAAAAAATAATGTCGATGACCTGCTGCGATGGGTGGATGA
>DATCXS010000146.1:0-11976 GCA_036565645.1 Mucilaginibacter sp. | reverse complement strand
CGCTGCTGCAGCGGCAGACGATATTTTAAGCAAGGGACTACCCGCCACTGCAAGGCTTAAGACAGCGCCATTTTTTAAAAATACACGACGTGATTGATCGCTCGCAGCATTATTGCCGGGCAATGGTTTACCAGTTTTCATACAATCAGGTATATTGGTTTATCTAAATATCCTGATTATAATCGGCATATTGTAAAACCGATGCTGTAAAAAAGCTGATACTAATTTGTTAGCTATACAATTACAGTTTTGCGAAACGTATAGGCATCGTAAAAGCGCATCTTACCACTTTGTGGTCTTTTATTGCCGGTTTAAATTTAGGAAAGCCTGCTATCAATCTTATCGCTTCTTTATCTGCGCTTTGAGATAATGGCTTAACTATCTTGATTTTGCTTACTTTGCCGTCACGCTCAATTATAAACAGGGCGATAACCATGCCCTTATTATCTCCGGGCTTAATATTACTATTGAGATAATTTTGCAGGGCTTTAAAGCCACCTGGATATTCGGGCTGTATATCTACGCGGTTGTAAATGGTGGTGTCTTTAGGATTAATATCTATACTTTGAGCTTTAGTAACAAATACCGATAAGCTAAGAATGATGGTTAAGATTAGGTTCTTCATAGAAGCTAATATACTAATAGTCCCTTACCATCAAACTATCCGCAAAGTCGCGCAGGTATTGTTTGTTTTCTTCAGGCAGGTTAATTTTCTCTAATGCTTCAAAAGCTTTGTCGGCATACTCGTGCATGGCGTTTTCGGCGCATTGCTTTATTTGTACGGTATTGTAAATGCCAGTTATCGCCTCAACTTTTAACTGACTATCAAAATCTTTGGCATCAATCCATTTATTTAGTTCGACTGTTTGTGTATTATCAGCCAGTTCAAGTGCCTTGATCAGCAAGTAAGTTTTTTTGTTGGAGATAATATCGCCGCCTACCTGTTTTCCGAATTTTTCCGGCGACCCATAAATATCCAGAATATCGTCCTGCAATTGGAAAGCAAGCCCTAGATTTTCGCCAAATTCGGCAATCAACTCGGCATCCCTCATATCGGCACCGCCTAAAATAGAACCTATTTTTAGCGCGCCACCCAAAACCACAGCGGTTTTAAGGCGGATCATGTAGATATATTCGTCTATCTTAACATCGTTGCGGGTCTCAAAATCCATGTCTAACTGCTGGCCTTCGCAAACACCTACAGCGGTATCATTGAAAATATCGAGAATGACGCGCAATAACCGGTCTTCAACCTGCATCATCAGCTTATAACCCTCAATCAGCATCACATCGCCCGACAGGATAGCTGCATTTTGGTTCCAGCGTTCATGCACAGTGGTTTTACCACGACGTAACGGAGCATTGTCCATAATATCATCATGCATCAGCGTAAAATTGTGAAAAACCTCGATAGCCAAAGCCGGTGCTAAGGCTTTCTCGACATCGCCGCCAAACAGATCGCAGGCCATGAGCAGCAGGGCAGGGCGCATACGTTTGCCGCCCATGCTTAATATATAATAGATTGGCTCATATAACTCGGCCGGATAGGGCGGATATTTGAGCTGAGTAACAGCCTTATCAATTATCAGCTGCAGATCTTGTAGTTCTCTCATGTGTGGTGAATGGTGAATGGTTGATTAGGTGAGCGGTTCACCCTGTTTTTAACTAATCAACGCAATCCAACTTTATCAACTATATTCTAATCCTGTACTAACGAAAAATCAATTTGTTTTTTTGCCAGGTCGACGTTTTTCACGCGGATCCTTACTTCATCACCCAAGCGGTAAACCTTCTTTTTACGCTGGCCAATTATTTGATAATTTTTCTCATCTAAAGTATAAAAATCATCAGAAATATCACGCAGGCGAATCATACCCTCGCATTTATTTTCGATAATCTCTACATACATGCCCCATTCGGTAACACCCGAAATCACACCGCTATAAACCTCGCCAACCTGATCCTGTAAAAACTCGGCCTGTTTGTATTTAATAGAGGCACGTTCCGCATCGGCAGCTCGTTTTTCCATTTGCGAGGCGTGCTGACAAAGCTTTTCGTAATGTTCGGCATTTACTGACTGACCGCCCTCCAGATAATGCTGTAACAGTCGGTGCACCATCACATCCGGATACCGGCGGATAGGTGAGGTGAAGTGCGTATAATGATCGAAGGCCAAACCGTAATGGCTGCTGGTTTTGGTAGTATAAATAGCCTTAGCCATTGATCGGATAGCCAAATGCGTCAACACATTCTGTTCTTTTTTGCCTTCCACATCTTCCATCAGGTAATTTAACGATCGCGCAATTTCCTTGTCCGACTTGGTATTGATCTTATAACCAAACCTTGAAGCAAAATTAGCAAAACTGGCCAGCGCATCGGGCTTTGGCGAGTCGTGGGCGCGGTACACGAAAGTATATTTATGCTTGCCTTTACCTTTTTTGCTTACAAATTCGGCCACCTTACGGTTAGCCAGCAACATAAAATCTTCGATCAGTTTATGAGCATCCTTGCGTTCTTTTACGTAAACACCGGTAGGCTTGCCCTTTTCGTCCAGGATAAACTTAACCTCTGTTGTTTCAAAGCTGATGGCGCCTGCTTTAAACTTGCGCTCGCGCAAAATATAGGCCAGCTCATTTAATTTTAATATCTCATCCCGGTAGTCGCCTTCTTTGGTTTCAATAACTTGTTGCACTTCCTCATAAGCAAAACGACGATTAGAGTGGATCACTGTTTTACCAAACCATTCATTGATGATATTGGCTCTTTCGTCCAGCTCAAATATGGCGGCAAAGCAAAGTTTGTCTTCATTAGGTCGCAACGAGCATAAGCCATTAGATAAGCGCTCTGGTAACATCGGTATCACACGATCAACCAGGTAAACAGAAGTGCCGCGCTCAAAAGCCTCTTTATCCAAAGCCGAATCAGGAATAATATAATGTGATACGTCTGCAATATGCACACCCACCTCATAATTACCATTCTCCAATATCTTGAAGGACAAAGCATCATCAAAATCTTTAGCATCAAACGGGTCAATGGTAAAAGTAGTGACATTACGGTAATCCCTGCGTTTGGCAATTTCCTTCGGGGTAATATATTCTGTTATCGACTCAGCTTCATGCTCCACCTCAGCAGGGAATGCCAGCGGAAAACCAAACTCGGCCAGGATGGCGTTCATCTCGGTATCATTGTCACCCTGAACACCTAAGATATGTTTAATGCGCCCAACCGGATTCTTAGCCTGTGCCGGCCAGTCGGTTATTTCTGCCACCGCCTTGATGCCGTTTTCAGCGCCATTTAAATCCGCCATCGGGATGAAAATGTCGTGCATCATCTTACGGTCATCAGGGATGAAAAAGGCATAACGCTCAGACAATTTGACAATACCCGTAAACTCTGTTTTGGCGCGTTGTAGTATTTCTATAACCTCGCCTTCTTTGCGGCGGCCCTTGCTTTTAGCGTACACATAAACTTTTACACGGTCGCCATTCAGGGCATTACGCAGTTTGCGAGGGGCGACAAAGATATCGTTCTCGTCAGGGTCATCGGTAACTATGAATGCCGAACCGTCAGCAGTCAGGTCGACAGTACCTTCAATAAAAGTTTTCAGTTCAATAAGCTGAAATTTTCCCGGCGATACTTCTTTCAGGATCTGTTTAAAAGCTTCTTCTTTCAGTATATCAAATATGGTATTCCGGGCTTCCGGGTCGCGTACGTTCAATTGGGCCGACACCTGCTTGTAATTCAGCGGTGTATTGCCATTTTGCTCAAAAATATCCAGTACCATTTGTGTAAGTACCTGGTTTATTGATGGGCTTTTTTTGTTATGTTTTGACATGTAGATAAATGTAATGATGCGAAGATACGGGAATATGTTCCAACTTCCGATTTTTACAGACGGAGTTCTGATATAAGAACGTCAAAATTTGACGCCGGTTTTTAAAACTGCGGAATAGCTTCTATGAGCCGTTTAGTGTATTGATCAGCCGATCTGTGGTTAGCATATTAACCAACAATGGTAATATGCTCGTCGGGTATCAGTTCTTCACCGCGGTACCTCCTTAGTAGTTGCGCTGTAGCAACAACATCCTTTTGGCAATAAGTGCAAATGCGTTCCAACTGGTTATCCTTCCAGTAAACCGAACCTACCATACTGCCATCGATGTCGTCTTTTGGGGTTGGAATATCAAATATGGCTGCCAGCAAACTCAGTGAAGTATAGTTCTTATAGTCGCCAAATTTCCACAGCTCCATGGTATCCAGATGCGGAATTTCCCAGGGCTTTTTACCGGCTATGTCTAATTGTTTAGGCAAGGGTAAACCATTAACAAGCATCCGGCGGCACATATAGGGGAAATCAAATTCTTTACCATTATGCGCACATAATATCAAACTTGGCGGCTGACCGGCAAGCATGTGCGAGAATTTTTCTAATAACTCCTTTTCGTCATGCCCGGCAAATGATTTTATGCGTAGCCCCCGCGGAGAGCCACCCGTAAAAATACCAACGGATATACAAATGATCTTGCCAAATTCGGCCCAGATACCGGCGCTTTCATAAAACTCCTCGGCGGTTTCTTCCTTACGCTGGCGTTGAGTTTTCAGGTCCCAGAGTTTTTTAAAATGGTCGGGAAGTTCGCCATGCTCGGCATACTGTGGCACGGTTTCAATGTCAAGTACCATGAGCTGACTTAAGTCGAATTGTTCAAGCATGTGGGTTACGTTATAATACAGCCAATATAATGATTGGATCCGTAATTTGATAAACTAATATGAGTAGTGACCGGATATTGATAACGAATCATAGTATCAGAATAGGAGTATAATGATAATAGACTGTAAATTTGCTACTTTTACTATTATACATTATAAGGAATGCTGACATACCTTTAAACTCAATGAAATATATTGCCGCGCTAATTTTGACAATGTTGTTTGGTATATGCCGGTCTGTAGCTGCTATGCCGAGTCAAAAAACGACTATCAATCAAATTGACAGGACGGTAAACATAGTAGCCTTACAGGCAGGTACAAAGCACAGCGAAAAAGGTAATCCCGGCTTGGAGAAAAATTTTAATGTATTTGAAAAATTAGTAATTGAGGCGGCTGCAACCAAACCGACGCCTGATCTGATCTGCTTTCCTGAATATGCTATTTCAGGTTGGGGCTATCCTTCAGAACAGGTCATAAATGGAATTGCCGAACAAATACCCGGTAAAGGCTATTGGTATGAACGTTACCGTCAGTTGGCATTAAAAACCGGTGTGCCTTTGGTAGGCTGGCTTGTAGAAGCCGCCGGAAAAAAGCTGTTTAGTACTGCTTTTATTATAGACGGTAAAGGGAATTTTAAGGGGAAATACCGTAAAGTGCATGCCAATTTTGGCGAACAGACATGGTGGGGCTGGTCGCAAGGCGACGAGTTTAAATTAATAGAACTGGATGGTGTAAAATATGGCATCAGCATCTGCTCGGATATGTGGTTTCCGGAAAGTGTGCGTTGCCTTGAGTTAATGGGGGCCGATGTTGTCTTACATCTTTCTATCGGAGATGATATGCAACGGATAATCCCGGTACGTGCTTTTGATAGTCACTTGCCTATTGTTGCATCCATCTTTCAGGGCGGCTCCTATGCGGTAGACGGAGAAGGAAACATGCTGGGAAAGCTACCTCCGGAGAACCCCGCCTGGAAAGCTTTTGTTATACAACCATTTAAGCAATACCTTGGTCGAAAGTATGGGGGAGTTTGGGATATAAAAAAAGGACAGCAAAATATTAGAAATGTTAAAGCTTATGCTATCCTTAATAATGCAGATGCAAGGCCCGACTGGACATCTGTTTTTATGGATAACGATGGAAAGCATCAAACCAAAGAACAGTTGTTAAAACGCTTTAACGGCCGCTACGATGCAAATGATCCTTCTTTGGTGCGTAAATCTGAAACAAAGCTAGGAATTAACCATACAACATTTACGTTGAATAACAAACCTGCATTTTTATATGGGATAAGCTATTATGGTGCATTGGGCGCTCCCGAATCGTTTATACAAAAAGATCTTGCCGACATCAAAAAGTACGATTTCAATTGGATCAGAATATGGGCAAACTGGCCCGGGACGGATGGCGATATTAGCGCGGTAGACGACGATGGGAACCCTGTGGATACTTATATGAATAAACTAAAGCGGATTATTCAACAATGTGACAAGGTCGGTATTGTAGTAGATGTAACACTTGCGCACAGTAACAATAAAAACGGCCGTTCATTAAAAACATTTGAAGCCCATGAGCGCGCTGTCGGTTCCATCGTAACGGCACTAAAGTCTTATCAAAACTGGTATTTGGATATAGCTAATGAGCGCGATATTGGCGACTCGCGGTTTGTGAGTTTTAAGGATCTGAAACGGATGCGCGATACAGCTAAGAGACTTGATCCGGATCTGCTGATTACCGCATCTGCCGGTAATGATATCAATTACGAAGAATTAAATTCCTATATAAACGATGTCAAGGTAGATTTTATAAGTCCCCATCGTCCACGAACGGTTCAGTCTCCATCACAAACAGCTGCAAAAACAAAAGAGTACCTGGTCTGGATGGAAAAGTTAGGGAAGTCAGTTCCTGTTCATTATCAGGAGCCATTCCGCCGCGGCTATTCAGACTGGCAGCCACAGATGAAGGATTATATTACAGACCTTTTGGGCGCAAAGAAAGCCGGTGCAGCAGGGTGGTGTTTCCATAATGGAGATCAGCGTACAGACCCTCAACACCAGCCCATGCGCTCATTTGACTTACATGAAAAACGTTTATTTGACCAGCTTGATCCGGTGGAACTGATGACTATAAAAACCCTGTCAAAAAGAATGCACTAAGATTAATCTGTTTAGTATTTAGATGTAGATTGTTTAGTCTTAAAACACTGTCATATTGAGCGATAGCGAAATATCTTATACGTAAATGCCATCGCTCATATAAGATCTTCACTATGTTCAGGATGACAGGCGAATTATAGACTTGTTTGGCCGCAATAGCGAAATATCTGCCGCTATGCATTTGCAGTATTAAAGTACGTCGGCAGGTGCTTCGTACCTCAGAATGACAAAAGTGTTGAAAAAGAAGTTTATCTCACGCACGGTTAAGCGTCCATGCTTAACTGTATCATATGGCAAGTGTCCACACTTGCGGACGTGAGCGTGGACGCGTGAACAGGCGCGAGACGTGAGAACAAAAGTATTAACGCTTGCAATTGCTTCGTAGTTCCTTTTCGCAATGACAAGTAAGTAGTATCAATGTTCCGACTGTCCCGGTACTTCAGGTATTCCCGGATCGTCAAGCACCTGCACTGCGGTGCCATCGCCTACAGATTTATAATCATGCAATACCCAAACCACTTTTTTATCACGGGTAACTTCAACCAGCTGCGGCCCTTTACCGCTTTGCCCGCGCGATGTAAATATGGTATTGCCGTTAGCCAGCCGGGTACAGCTCTGCGGTGCCGAAGTTAGTTGATATTCAGCCGGCAGATCAGTTTTGCAGTTAAACTCCCAAACCGTTTCGCCTTTTTTATTTACTTCACGGGTAAGCCAGTCTTTTTCATCGGTTATAAGCGTATTGCCATTTTTTAAGCGGATAGCCGCCCAGGGCGATGAAATGTCATATCGCCAGATCTCTTTAAAATTTTTATCATACTCCACCACCTGGTTCATGGTTAAAAATGATATCAGGTAGGTACCCTGCGCCGTAACACGGGTACGCCTGAACTGGCCATGAATACCCGTCGGGTCGGTTGGATTTTTATAAGGCAATTCATGTTCAACCTCAACTTTGCCGGTTTTAATGTTCACCACATATAGTTTAGGTGGTAAGCCGTTAACCACATACATTACCCTATCAAGGCCGATGGGCTGGCAAGCATGTACCTCGGTATGATCCATGCCGCCCGGCGTTTTAAAATCAATCTTCCATATTACTTTTTTATCGGGCGTTATTTCTGCAATGTATTTCATACGGGTAAACAGGATGTTGCCGTTAGATAACATCCATACGTCATCATATTCGGGCCCCTTGCCGGTTTGATAGGTCCATATCACCTTACCATCATTAACCAGCGACATGCGGTTGCAATTTTCGCCCACATACAGCATGGGGTGTTGCGCTAAACCTTTTCCGGGCAGGTTTGCTGGTGTTTCCTCGGTCGAGTTGATCAGAGCGGCTGGCTCTTCTTGGGGCGCCATTGCAGGCACGGTAGCTGCCGTAAAAAGGTTAAGCACATCCATACAGGGCGTAGCGCTTTTTGACGCTTTGCTTTTTTTTTGCGCAAAAACAAAATTTGCGGCTGCTGTTACCAACAGCGCTGCAAGTAAAGTGCTTTTTAGTGTTCTCATCATGGGATAATTTTATAGGCGTTTGCTATTTTTTAGTGTTTGTATTTATATGTTCTGCGCTGGCATCAAAAACAAATTTTTCACGCTTGCTGCCACCGTCGTCATAAAATTTGCATTAATCAGCTTTAGGCCATCCAGTCCGCGTGCCCAAATACCATAGGCATTGGCTATCCCATTTTTATTAGCATCCGGGTAGTTGCCATCCATACAGGTTAGGTTGGCGCCGGTTTCTGTCCCATAATTATGTATGGTGATGTTTTTGAAGGTGATGTCTTTAATTTTATTAGCGCCGTCGCATTGCCAGTTAAAAATGATCGGCTGCGAAACCGACTTGATGCAGTTAATGTTCTCAAGCAAAATATTATCCAATTGACCCATAACCCCTGCCGGGTTGTTGTTTTTCCGGTTCTGCAGATCAAAATAAATGGGACTATAACAGCTGTTTATAGTGAAGTTTCGGCAGATCACATCATGAATCCGATGAAGGTCATTGCTTTCAATAGCAATAGCTGCAATACAGTCGCCGGTAGGTACCGGGTTCCCAACGCCCGGATTTGAATGTTTGTTAATGACAATATTTTCGGCGATGACATCATACACATCAGCTAGGGTGCCGGTGCCTATTTTAAAAGCATTACAGGTTGATGCCAGCACGCAATTGCTGATCCGTAAATTATGACAAGGGTAGTCCCTATTGCTGGTTTTGATACAAAGGCCATCGTCACCTACTTCAATATTACAACGGGTGACAACAACGTTCGAGCAGCCTTCGATATCCAAACCATCGGCCGAGCCATGTAGGTTGAAAAAACCCCGGCCACGGATAGTCAGTGAATCAATGACCAGGTCCTTTGAGTTAACAAAGTCTACCGCAAAGTTGGGGATGTTGGATACGTTCACATTACGCACCGTGATATTGCTCGAACCGGTAAATCGGATACCCCGGCCGGGCCTTGGCAGGTTATAATCGCCGCGAGGATAAACCAAACCGCCGCCATCTATTTTGCCGCCACCAATAATAGTAACGTTATGAACGTTTTCGCCATTAATGATATGGCTGCGGTTTTTGATCCAGATATTTTGGGTATTGGCTTTCAGTAACGCATTTGGCGAAAGCATTACCGTCATGTCCGACTTTAAATTTAGCCCATTATCCAGTAAGAATGTTCCCGCCGGTATCAGCAACACATCTCCGGGCTGGCAGGCATCAATAGCTTTTTGAATATTGATGGTTGCATAGGTCGCCCCGGTATTATCGGCACCAAAATCTGTAACCACATTGCGCGTTTTTGCAAATAGGACAGAAGCGTGTAACAGCAGGGCAATAAATATAAAACTGATAATTTTTCTCATACTCAGGTATTTGGTGTGCTGAAAAAGCAAGTAATTATAAAAATATTTATGGCGATTTTGAAAGTTGTGAAGGCATGGTGAGCGCTATAAAGGGCTGAAAATTCAGGTTATACCACCCGTTTCATACGGGAAATTTGATGCGGTAACGATTGCGTAGATTTTATAAGAAATACATAAAAAAATATACAACGTAATGCCCAATTTATTTCGGTATCCTACAAAACAAGCAATTAATAATCTTAGTGTGGAATGTTTATGCCGTTGTTAGTATTGTCGCCCAAAGTATTGTTATGCCATAATTGATGGGATTGGCCGGGGCATAGCTTGTAAATTAAAACAGAATTGATAACTAACTAAATATCTTTTTTATTTTTTCAATAAAACCAGATGGCCTCTTAGTTTTTTCATCGTCTCCAAGCAGAAATCCATAAGGTTTTAAAGATTCAAAATGATCGCAAAATATTTTGATCATACCAAAAAGCGGAATAGCGAGTATCATACCTGGAACATCCCAAACAGCATCGCCGATAATAATACTTACAATTGTAAAGAAAGGGTTTAAGTTAACCCCTTTACCTACGATCAATGGTTGTAAAATATAGGATTGGATAAACTGTACCAGCCCGTAGGTAATTAATATTCCGATAATCAGCTTTACATCGCCACCCTGAATAACTCCCATTAGTACGGTTAATGTAGTCCCGGTTATATTCCCTATAAACGGAACCATTTCCAATGTGCCGCACAGAAGAGCAAAAAAGATCGCGTATTTAACGCCAATAATAGAAAAGCCAATACCGTACATAACCCACAGCATTATAATCATCAATGCAAGCCCAACGAGGTATTGTTGTGATACATGACCGGCTTCATGTATTAGATTGGCTATATTTTTTTTCTGTGTTTCAGGGACAGCCTTTATAATAAACTGCATCAGGTGTTTTCTAAAACACATCATTAAAAATATATATACCAGTACCAGGATAATATTTAAAAAAATGCCCAGTATACCACCGGTGCTATTAGTTAATAAATCGACGGTATTGCCTGCACCCGCATTTTTAATCATTTCGGTTTGCTGGTCAGCATCAATTCCTATATGTGAGGCAATGTAACTTTGTAGCTGCGCGGTAATCTCTAAAAACCTTTCCTTCATGTGCGGAAGGTCATGTATGACGTTTGCCAGTTGCCAGGATAATAAATAGATAATCACGGCAAAGATGGATAGCAGTATGAGTATACAAATGACAGTAGCCAGCGATCTGCTCATACCTGCTTTTTCCATTCTACTGCTTAAAGGAATAAGCAGCATGGCCAGCACGAGCGCAAATACCAGTGGTACAAGCAGCTGTTTCCCAAAATAAAGAATGGCTGTGCCGGCAATGACAATAAATAAAATCTGGCTAATCTTTGATAAATAAGTAGGATTTACTTTTTGCATAATTTTAATTTAATAGCCCCGTCATTTGCCGGCTTTTGGTACCGGTTCAATAAACAAATGCTGATAATGGGGGTATTGTGCCTGTATGGTTTGCCGAAGCACTTGAATGCTTTGAACAATTTCCTGACTCTGAATATTTTTATTGAAATATATTTTTAGTAGTAAAATTACCTCTTCAGGCCCCAGGTACATGGATTTATGGGAAACTACACTATGGACAGCGTCATTGCTTTCCGTCAGGAGTATCACTTCACGAAGTTCGTCTGCAGCTACACTTTCACCCATCAGCAGGCTCCTGCTTTCACGTATCAACAATATAGCAACCAGCATAAGCAGAAGCCCGATCAATATCGATGCAATACCATCCATATAAGGGTTAGGCAATAGACTGCTTAGTAATATGCCTGTAAAGGCGATCAATATACCGATCACATCCGCAGCATCCTCAAAAAGTACGACAAAAGTCGATGGGTCTTTACTTTGTTTTACAGCTTGCCAGAAAGGCACGCTACCCCGCTGCCTGTTAAACTCACGGATAGCCGTTATGAACGAAAATCCATCAAACAGGAACGCAATACCCAATACCACATAATTATATACCGGATTTTTAATATTTTCAGGGTGTTGTAAATGCTGTATCCCTTCATAAATGGAAAAGCCGCCACCCAAAGCAAAAAACAAAAGAGATACTATAAATGCCCAGAAATAAAGTTCTTTACCATATCCAAATGGTCTGTTTTCATCAGGCGGTTTCCGGCTGTTACGCAATCCCAACAATAATAAAACCTCATTACTGGCATC
>DATCXS010000247.1:0-2476 GCA_036565645.1 Mucilaginibacter sp. | reverse complement strand
CGCAACCTGGGCAACTATTCTGTCAAGCGTAAAGTTGTAACTGCCCGCAGTATTTCCCACCGTAATATCCATGGATTTAAGAAACGTATCGCCGAAAGAAGTGCTTCGCCCGCCATAAATATTCTGATAAAGAAATTGGTTTGCGGTATCACGACTAATGGTCAGGCTT
Organism: Mucilaginibacter sp.; assembly: GCA_036565645.1. Lineage (GTDB taxonomy): Bacteria > Bacteroidota > Bacteroidia > Sphingobacteriales > Sphingobacteriaceae > Mucilaginibacter. Next base: position 2,307 of record DATCXS010000247.1, on the reverse strand, counting down.
ATAGGGTCTGATGCGGCGTTTTGATAACGGCCCCCGGCAACGCTCACATGATAATTTCCTGGAGCTAACGAGGCTTTAATTTTACCGAAAGTGCTATCGGGGGCAAATTGTGTAAACTTGCTTACAAGGGCACCTTTTGAGTCCGTTATTGAATAATATAGTACACCTATATTCTGCGCCAGGGTGTCTGTCGTAACAGCCTGCGAAGTTATGGTATTGCTTGCTATTTTATTGGTTGTGCCCGCATACGTACCAAATGGCGCCTGAGACTTGCTAAACCCGGTAACATTAAAAGCTACATCATATTTTTTCGAATCAGTCTGAGGTACTGTGTTGTTGTCCTTTTTGCATGAAACCAGTACAGCGCTGATAAAAATAGTATATATAAAATGTCGTTTCATTTTGTAAAGTGTTAAAGGTTGACTACCTAAAAATTGATAGTTGTATAGGGGTCAGTGGCCCATTGATTATTTAGCGAAACCGTGAATGTGCTGGTTTGACTACCAAATAGTGCACCGGTTAAAATGGTACGCGTGTTTACCGCACATGTCACATTATTAACGGTTGCTTTCGCCAGTATTGAGCCGGATGCATCATATGCGGTCAATTCGACGTTCACAGGACTAGCCGTGTTCAGCAAGATCAGACTGAATTTGGTGGTGGATTGTGTCATCGGAAAAAAAACATACCGGCTTTTTATTCCGCTCGGTCCCCGTGTGGTATCGGGTTGTCCGCTAAATTTTCCATAAATGTATTCCTTGTCTACCTTAATTGTAAACTTCGTCGCGTTTGCCGGGATGGGTCCGGTTATGTCTGCCTCTAATTCGGCTACCAAACGGTCAAGGGTTACATTTTGGTTAACATTTCCGCTGCCCACAGTAAGTGTTAGCTGCTTTACAAAGGTGTCTCGCCAATCTGGACCGGTTTCCCCGGTACTAGGATCCGGATAAGTGATTTCTTTATAGCGTGGCAAAATTAGCCTGGCTGCGCCGCCTATAGCAAAGCAAAAAGTGTAAGTTCCCGCCGGCAAGCTATCCTTTACCGTAGTGGTTTTCCCCGAATCTGCAGGTTGCGTGATGGTATGTACCAGGTTTCCGTTGGAGTCGTAAACCAGGTAGTCTAAAGTCAATTCATTACCAGTGGCTCCCAACACATTCTTTATGGAATTCTCCTGGTGCCTGGCCTTGGTTGTGTTCAGAATTATTTGCTGAAAGCCGCTAACGCCAAATTGAACCTGATATTTTTTTGAGGTGTTAATGGGCGTAACCTGTTTACTATCCTTTTTGCATGAATAAAATAGGAAAGGCATTAACAAAATTGGAAGTATGATTTTTTTCATCGCATTGATATTAAAGGAGATGCAATGATTAGTACATTTCAGATAAATAATTTGTTTTAAACTTTATAAATGTATTTCTAAAGTTTATTTTTTGAATATTTAAAGAAAATTTTCGCTTATTGATGTAAAATAAAACAATAAGATATGTTATCGCCACATCATCTGATAACAACAAAGCCCTGATATTACTATCAAGGCTTTGTACCCAGCGCCGGAGTCGAACCGGCACGGTTTCCCACAGGTGTTTGAGACCAGCGCGTCTACCAATTCCGCCAGCTGGGCATCGCTTTAATTTCCAGTCTACCATCCCGATAACTATCGGGACCGCCAGCTGGACATTGCTTTGTCTAAGTGTGTCTTTCAACCCTTAGAAGCGGGATGCAAATGTATTTAAACTCTCTTTAATTCGCAACAGATATTTTTGTCTGTAATAAATATTTGCAATTTCGTTAAGGCGGCTTTCTTTGGCGGTATCATCCAATTGTTCATAGTCGGTAGTGAGCCTGTTTAGTTCTTCGTTTATATCGCCCTCAATGGCAAGTACTTCTGCGGTGATGTTTCCTAATTCTTCGGCGCTGTCAACTTCCATCAGGCGTTCGTTAACATCCATCATCTCCATTAAAAAATCTGCCGGTAGCTGCGGCTTTGCACCTTCAGATACCAGCCCGTGAAGCTTTAAAATGTATTCTAAGCGCTTCGCCGGATCAGAAAGTGCCTGGTAAGCTTTATTATTCAGCGTCGATAATTCGAGTATTTCCTGCTGTTTGGCCTCATCCTCGTTTGCATAAAAATCCGGATGGTATTGTTTGCTCAGCTCGTAAAATTTCTTTTTCAAATAAGCAGCATCCGGGTTAAACGACTGCGGTATGGCGTAAAAGTCAAAATAATTAATCATGGCGCAATTTAGCGCTAACAAAATGCAATTAGTGCTTTAAACATAAAATTTCTCATCTTTGCTGTATGGCATT
>DATCXS010000149.1:0-24320 GCA_036565645.1 Mucilaginibacter sp. | reverse complement strand
CAGCCGAGGCAATCATTACTCTATCCAGATCAGAAATTTCAGTACCGACACCCTCTATGCGGACATAATCCAGAAATGCGGCGATCTGTGATTCGAAACGCTTCTCTTCGGCCGATGATAGTTTATGATAGTAATTGATATGGCTATCCAGCAATTTTATGAGCGATGGGTTAAGCGGCAGCAGATTGGCGGCAGCCAAATTTGGTTTGTTACCCTTTTTACGGAAAATAACCCAGGCCAGCAGCGCAAGGACAGGGATGATGATGGCGAAATACATGCTTAAATAAACAGCTTTTTATGCAGATAAGTTTAATTCATGCTAAGCATAAATTAGGTTAAATCAGTACAATTAATGAACTTTAACGCATTATGAGCATTGAAGAAGCACAGCAACTGGTTGATAAATGGATAAATACTACGGGCATCCGCTATTTTAATGAACTGACCAATACGGCTATATTGATGGAAGAAGTTGGTGAGGTGGCCCGCATCATGGCGCGGCAGTATGGCGAGCAATCCTTCAAAAAATCGGACCTTGAAGTTAACCTGGCTGATGAAATGGCCGACGTCCTTTTTGTACTGATCTGCCTGGCCAATCAAACCGGCATTGATTTGACGGAAGCGCTGCAAAAGAATTTAGAAAAGAAAAGCATCCGCGATGCGGACAGGCATAGGGATAATGAGAAGTTGAGATAAAATATATAAATGTCATCCTGAACTTGTTTCAGGCCCCCCGCAGATAGATTGTCGACTTAGCATGTGGGGATTTATGTTAGTCCGGACTAACGGGCGCCGGTTATGATCTTCTATATTCACCTTGCTACTGCATGCAAGTGATCCACGTGATATGTGTATCAGTTTGGATCATCATTAAAACACAACACACTGACAGTAAGTATTTTAATGAATTTATTTTTAAAAAGCGGATCACTTTGGATCAACTTTTATGACTTATAGGTCAGTTTTTTGGATCACCTGATCGTAACCTGGACCAGTATGGGGATCACAGATCTATGTTAGTCCGGATTTAATAAATAGCGGATTTGCAATCCGCGTATAGGGGATTACAAATCCCCATAAAGGAAGTCCGGGATTATAAATCCGGACCAACATCCTATCCGGACCAACATCTCACCTAACGTCTCACCTAACATCGTACACCGGACTAACATCGTTGTCAACTTAGCGCGTCGGCATGGCATCACATACCTATTTCAATTTAACCAAGCGCTCACCATCCAACACCGGGATAGCGGTCGTCAGATCTACCTTCAGGCAAAACTCAATATCGGCTTCAATGCCCAGCTTTTTAAGGCGTTCGCTGTGGGATGTTTTTTTGAGGTATTGGTCCAGGTCATCTTTGGCCAGTTGATACAGGTCATTGGCAGCAATGGCCGGATCATCAACTACAAAGCCCTGGCCCTTTAACTGCTCTACAACAGCACCCGCAAACAGGGTATCCTCCAGATTAAAATTATTTTTCCAGCCTGAGCATACTAGTAAAACATTCTCGTTTTGCTGTTTGAGCCAATTACAAATAGACGTTAAATTAATAAATGCCCCAAGCACTATCTTTTTTGCTTCGCGCGATAGGTGCAGCGCATGGGTGCCATTAGTTGTAGTTAACACAACGGTCTTGCCTGCTACTTTTTCCTTTGTATAAGAGAAAGGCGAATTGCCAAAATCGAATCCCGGAACAACCTCACCATTACGTTCGGCGGCCAGCAGATAGTCAAAGCCTTTTTCGAGGTAAGCACTGCATTCTTCAACTTGTGACACCGGGATGATGGCCTTTGCCCCATTATCAATACCGTAACAAATGGACGTAGTAGCGCGAAAGACATCGATCACAACAACAATGTAATCCTTTACATCATAAAGCGGTATCAGTGCCGGTGTAAGGCAAACTTCGAGGCGTGCCCCCCGGCCCCCTGAAGGGGGAGTATTATGCGGCATATTATGTTCTATTTATTAAAATAATTATTCCCTCTTCAGGGGGTTAGGGGGTTTATGCTTTATAAAAAGGCGGTTTAACAATCTTGGCTTTAACCGCATTATCGCGGATCTTGATAAATATCTCTGTTCCTTCTTTGGCAAACCCGGTTTTAACATAGCCCAGGCCTATTGCTTTTTGCAACGATGGCGATTGTGTACCTGAAGTTACCTTGCCGATGTTATTACCATCCGCATCAATAATCTCATAGTCATGGCGTGGTATGCCACGGTCTATCATTTCAAAACCAACCAGTTTTTGTTTAACTCCGGCAGCTTTTTGCTCGGCTAATGTAGCGGAATTGGTGAACGCTTTATTGAATTTAGTTACCCAACCTAAACCGGCTTCTAAAGGAGAGGTCGTATCGTCAATGTCGTTTCCGTACAAGCAAAAGCCCATTTCCAGGCGCAGCGTATCGCGGGCACCTAAGCCAATTGGTTTAATACCGAAAGGTTCGCCGGCTTTAAACACGGCATCCCAAAGTGCCTGGGCATGTTCATTGTCAACATATAATTCAAAACCACCAGCACCGGTATATCCCGTTGCCGAAACAATTACATTGTTAATACCCGCAAAAGTGCCCTTTTTAAAAGAGTAGTATTCCATCGAACCCAAATCAATGTCCGTCAGGCTTTGCAGTGCCTCTGCCGCTTTGGGGCCTTGAACCGCTAATAACGAGGTACGGTCTGATATATCTTTCATTACCACGCCTTCGGTATTGAATTGGCTTATCCAGTTCCAGTCTTTTTCAATGTTCGATGCGTTTACTACCAGCATGTAGGTTTGCTCGTCAATGCGATAAACTAAAAGATCATCAACAATGCCCCCGTCTTTATTAGGCAGGCATGAGTATTGCACTTTACCATCGTATAACTTTGAGGCGTCGTTGCTGGTAACCCGCTGTATCAGGTCGAGCGCTTTATCGCCTTTTAAAATAAACTCGCCCATGTGGCTTACGTCAAATACGCCTACGCCTTTACGCACGGTTTCATGTTCTGCATTTATCCCGGCATATTGCACGGGCATATTATAACCCGCAAAGGGCACCATTTTGGCGCCTAAATCGATATGAACTTGGGTGAGGGCTGTGTTTTTCATGCGCAAAATTTTATTTGGTGTAAAGTTAGCAAAAATGCGACGTGGGAAATATGTCTGGCTTAAGTATTTTGGTGAGCACTTAATTTATTTGCAGCATGCCTTATAAAAAGCGACCAAATTTTTGATAACCACATTAATGTCGTGCTCTTTTTCGGCCAGCAAGCGGGCGTTTTTTCCAAGCTGAATGCAAAACTCCTCATCGCGGATACATCGTTGTATGGCATGGAAAAACTCATCGTGGTTGTTGGCTATCAGGATGTCGTGCCCATTGGTAAAGTTAATACCCTCGGCCCCTAAAGATGTAGATATGATACATTTTTGCATAGCCATGCCTTCAACTATTTTTACCCGCATACCCCCGCTTGATAACAACGGAACGATCATGATAGACTTACTGTTTACAAACTCCAGCGCGCTATCAACCTCGCCCTGTATAAATATCTTGCCGAGTGCTTCATAATCATCAAAACGCTCTGGAATGTCATTGCCTGCTACATAGAGCTTTACGGGCAGGGCGCCGCTGGTGATATCATTTATAAACGATTCTAAAAACCACTCCACCCCTTCGCGGTTCGGCAGCCAATCCAGTGATCCAAGGAAAAACAAACTTGGGAACTCCGTTTTCCTGATATTGGGCTTATACCTCTCCAGCCGCAAGCCTACCGGCATAATTTCGATAGGCACGTTAATGCCATATTCTGTTAGCGTGTTTTTATCCTGCCGGGTAAACACGGTAATCGCGTCAAATTTATTCAGCTGCTGCTGTTCGTAGTTTTTAATACGGCGCGCATGCATCCTGAGATATGATTTTTTAAAGGGGTCGATCTTTTGCTGCGATAATCGCCACCAGATCTGATTCTCGATATTGTGCGCCCGATAAATCAATTTAGCATTTGAATGCTTTCGTACCACAGGCAGGTACAGTGAAACAAACAACCCTTCAAACTGAATAATATCATAGTCCCTATTACGCAACTCGCGGATCAGCAATGTTTCAAACTCCGGGTCATAGTACCGGTCGATATTAAAAGATGTTTTACTAAATAAATTAATGGCCACACCCAACATGGTAACGGTGGTGTCTATATCGTAAGCGCGATAATTGATCTTACCCATTAAATCCTCATCGGGCAGGCTGCTGTCGTGGCTATTGCGTTTGGCGTTTAAAGCCACCAGCGATACCTCATGCCCCTCATTAACCAAGCCTTTTATGGTATTGGTTACCACAATAGCGTAGCCCCCATTTTGCGGGAATGGAACACGATGACTTAGTATCAGAATTTTCAATGGGTTATGGGTTTTACCAAAAATAGTATTCTGAAGTTACAGTATCAAGACGCAACGGCGACGTTATGATAATATTAAGGTAATATTATAGCACTTGTATTAATACGCCATCAGTTTCAAGGCTCACGCTAAATGATCGGCGATGATAAGGTGTATAGCCATTTTTCAAGATAGATTGGCGATGTTTCAATGTGCCATAGCCTTTATTGTTATGCCAATCATATTCAGGATGCTCTGCAGACAACTGCTTCATATAATCGTCGCGATAGGTTTTAGCGAGGATAGATGCTGCAGCTATACTTAAATATTTGCCATCGCCCTGTACCACACAAGCATGTGGGATAGTTGGATGCTTGTTAAAGCGATTGCCGTCGATAATAAGGAACTGCGGCTGCAGATGCAGTTTTTCAATAGCGCGGTGCATAGCCAGGAATGATGCATTGAGGATGTTGATCTCGTCTATTTCGATGTTATCAACCGAGGCTACCGCATAGGCTATTGCTTTTTGCTCAATTTCGGTACGTAAAGTGTATCGCAATTCTTCTGCAATAAGTTTGGAGTCATTCAACAGCTCATGCTCAAAATCATGCGGCAAAATAACAGCAGCAGCAAACACGGGGCCTGCCAGGCAACCCCGACCGGCTTCGTCGCACCCCGCCTCTAATAATTCATGCTGATATCTGGCTAATAACATTGATTCTTTAAACGATGATAACAAAATTATTATTTTAAGGGGTTAGGTTTTTAGGGATTTATCAACACCTCTCCCGGCCTATCCAAAGGATAGAAACTATAATTGCTTTAAAAATAATCGTTTGCAAATTCTCCCTCTCCTTTGGAGAGGGCCGCGGAGAGGTTTAAAATATCCTTAACGTTAAAATGGTAATATCATCAATAGGTTTACCCTTGATGCCGATGTTAAGATGATTCATCAGTGTTTGGTTAAAGCTATCGGGCGAGAGATCGCCATTTTCGGCAACGAAGTGGATCAAAGTCTCTTCATTCCATACCTTATCGCCATAAGGCTCAAAATCGAGCAAACCATCGGTATAGTTTACCAGCATTGTACCAGGTTCAATATCAATCTCCCCTTCATTTAAAAACGGGAGCTGGTCAAACGCACCAATCATGGTGGTGCCCAGCTTAAGTTGAATAACTTCGCCTTCTGAATATAAAATAGTGGCGTTATGGCCGGCATTAATATAATTAAGCTTGCGCGTTTGTTCATCGTATTTGGCAATGAACAATGTAATAAATCGCTCGCCCTGAGTATTCGAAATTACTTTCTTGTTCAGCCGGTCAATGATATTGGTCAAATCATCTTCTACCGCGGCCCAGGCATGCAAACTTGCCTGAAAGTTAGCCATCAGCAGCGCGGCCGATACTCCCTTGCCTGATACGTCGGCTATACACCATAAAAACTCATGGTCATTCAGACGGATAAAGTCGTAATAATCGCCGCCGATGTTTTGATGGGGCAGGTATTTGGCGCCAATCTCTACGCTCTCATCCTTATGCATCCGCAGTGGGATAAGCATATTCTGCACTTCGGCAGCCAGTTCCATTTCGCGCTGAAAACGCTCGGCCTGTAATCGTTCGCGAAAAAGTTTTTTATTCTCCAGCGCCACCACTACCACGTTGATCATCGTCTGGATAAAGTTCAGATCGTTGTTCAACATTTCGCCCGATGTATTGAACTCGCCGATAAGCGCAAATGCCAGCGCTTTGCTTTTATAGTAAATAGGAATGAAGTAATCGTATTTTTTAAGGATGGGGTTCGAATTGCCGGTCAACGACTCGGGCGCTTTGATTTTGTTTAGGGTGAGACATGCTTTATTGAGTACCCCTACGTGTTCAAAATTTCCGCCGTATTTGGATATGCAGGCATAAGAGCCATCCTTTTCTATCAAGAATCTGAAGGTACCCACCTGCAGGTAATTTTGCAAAATCACTTCCAGCATCTGTATCAATACAGGTGTGGCGGCGTTCTTGTTGATAGCCCGTGTTATCTCCAATAAAGAGTTTAACTCTGACTGCCGTTTTAACAGCAGCCTGATCAATTCGTCCTCGCCGGACGACGGTACAGTATTTTGCATTGCTGGGTCTGGGAAAGACTAAATTAGAGAAAAAATATAATTTAAAGACGAGTGATCGCCAATTTTATGTCGAAAACATCGCGCAAATCAACGGTCGCCAGGTTAAAAGCGTAGACTATCAGCATGATAGATAGTCGCGCTACCCGACCCACATAGATAAGCCTGCGGCGATAAATATTTGCCATAAGCTATCACCTAAAGCAAACGAAATAATGATAACCGGCCATCCCGCCGATGGTCAGGCTTTATGCGGATATTAACCAACTGAAAAGAAGATGCGTAGGATAAGCGGCTCGTAACTTAACATTAATTAGACATCCACAAATTGTGTCATCTAACCATTCTGCCCTTCCATTGGTATTTGCGGCTTGGCCCCATTAGCCCCAGGTAAGCCATATAGATAACATGCATAGGCGCTACAATTAAATATAAGCGCAGTAGCTTTGATCGTCCAAAGAATGCACATATCGGAAAAAGATAAGTTACCTCGATCAGGCATTTTAGCATGAATTGAGTGATAAAAATTTGTAAAAAAGCCAGATTAAAAAGACCCAACAATAAGTTTACCAGCATTGACATATTAAAAAACCAGATGAGCAATGCAAAACCAACTACCTTTTTGTCTTTGTATTTGGTTGATTTTGAAGCCCAACGGCGACGCTGCTGCAAAAATGATTTTAAATTGCTTTTGGCGTGGGTATAAACCACCGCATCTTTATAGTTAAGGAAACCGATTTTGCCGGGAAAGCGCTCGGTAACCTTTTGCAATAACAACTCATCATCGCCCGATGCCAATTCATCAATACCGGAAAATCCGCCTACCTCGTAAAAAATATCTTTACGATAGGCCAGGTTGGCGCCATTGCAGGTCCAGGCGCGCTTATTACCTATAAATGAAGCCCCAACACCAATCAGGAACGAAAACTCCAACGTCTGCAAGCGCTCGAATAATGATTTTTCCTCAAAAAATACTACCGGCGATGAGATCATTACCGGTTGCTGCTCTTCATAATAACCAACAACAGACGATAACCATTTAGGGCCCATCCGACAGTCGGCATCGGTAGCTACCATTAACTCGCCTGTCGACAGGCCTATAGCTTTGGCGATAGCCTTTTTCTTATAGGAATTTAGTGGCTGTGCTTCGTTAAGTTGTAAAAGTATTACGCCGCGATCGGCATAGCCGGCTATAATTTTAGCGGTGTTATCGGTCGAGTGATCGTCTACAATTATTATCTCTGTTAATTCTTTTGGATAATCCTGCGCCAGGATATCTTCGATGGTTAAGTGAATACGCTCTTCTTCGTTTCGGGCAGCAATCATTACCGTTACTTTGGTTTTAAAGTCGCTGGTTTTAACAATAGGCTGCTTCAGGTTAAACCATCCTTTAATAAGATATAGCAACAGCAGCAGGTATCCGCCGGTGAGCAATGCACAAATGATACTATAAATTGCGATCAAAGAATTTTAAATTAAAGATAAAAACGGAGCCTAAAATAGCGGGAATAATTAAATTAATAAGCCAGATGGATGTAAAAGCTGCAATAACAGCTACCTGCTGACTTGTAACATAGGCAAATAAAGTGGCCGAAGCTGTGGCCCGTACCGGTACATCCAACAGATCAAGCGAGGGTAATGCCGATTGAACGAAGAATACAATAAACACCATTAATATCACATCCACAAACGGAATCTCTGGAATCAACAGGTGAATAATCAGGTAATACTGAAACGAAAAGATAAAAAAGCGTGTCAGGCAAAAACCCATGATGTTACGCAGCTCGGTAAGTCGGTAATCGCCCATAATGTCAAAAAAACGATGATACTTACGTAAGAAAGAGATACTGTTAAGCAATCTGACCAGCCATTTAATATTAAAAAATGCTACCAGGAACAAACTTATAAAGGCAACGCCTGCGATAGTTATCAATGCCAGGATCCATCCATTTAAATGTAAAAAGGTAAAGCAGAACCAGATCAATGCCGCAGCCCCCAGCACATTGGTGATCACATTTTGCCCGAACGAACCAACCGCCATAGCAAATACGCCATGAATGCGTTTACGCGGCGGCAAGAACATTACGCGGCCCCCATACTCGCCAATGCGATTGGGGGTGAAGATGGCCCAGGTCAATCCGCAGAAAACACCTTCGATGCATTGCCACAGGCTTATTTTAACTAACTTGCGGGTTAAGTGCTGCCATTTCAGACACTCTACAAACCAGTTAGCCAGCATGAGCAGCATGACTACCGACATGACTATGGTGACCTCTTTGTGGCTAAGCCGGTTAATCGCCTTTTCAAATTCCTTTAAGTTATCGCCTTTTGTAAGGTACTGATGGTATATAAATACAAAAGCCAACACCAGTATAGTGGCCTTTAACAGGTAGGAGAAAAATTTCTTAGCGATGGAGGTTAACAATAGGGATACAAATTTTGTGCAATGTTACAAAAAAAGCCGGGCAAGCGGTCAGCTTGCCCGGTGTAGTATACAAAACAGGGTGAGTTTTGTTTGGTTAGTAGTGATAACGACATTGCAAGATAACGATAGCATCAGTGTCTATTTTATAGACGATTCTGTGTTCTAAATTAATCCGGCGAGACCACCAACCTGCTAAATTATGTCTTAATGCTTCCGGTTTGCCGCTCCCTTCAAAGGGCTGCCGTTCAATTTCCTTTAGGAGCGAGTTTATCTTTTTCAAAAAAGTTTTATCCATACTTTGCCAATACAAATAATCTTCCCAGGCTTGGTTAAGAAAGATTATTCTCATTCCTCAAGCAATGTCTTTTCCTGGCCCAATCCCTTTTCATAGTCGTCAATGCCTTTCAACAACCTTGTAGCATTATTGGGGCTTTTAAGCAAATAGAAAGTTTCCTGCATGCTTTCATAATCAGATTTTGAAAGCACGACTACATCTTCTCCGTTAGCACTCGTTACAAAAAGAGGAGTATGGTTATTTCTTACCTTATCTAAATAAGACTTCAATTGTTGCCTGAAGGAAGTATAAGTGGTGATTTGCATAGCTTATTAATTTAAGTAAAGATAAGTAAACAATCAACATGTACAAATAGCCGTACATGTTAATTATAACCCCATTTCTTTTTTCAAAAACTGACCGGTGAAACTATTTTTCACTTTACATAAACCTTCCGGCGTGCCCGCATAAAGGATGTTACCGCCGCCTGCGCCGCCTTCAGGGCCTAAATCTATTACATGGTCAACTACCTTTATAACATCCAGGTTATGCTCTATTACCAATACGGTATTGCCTTTGTCAACCAGTTGATAAAGCACGCCCAGCAGCACGTTAATATCCTCAAAATGCAGGCCTGTTGTCGGTTCGTCTAAAATGTAAAAAGTGTTGCCGGTGTCTTTTTTAGAAAGTTCGGTTGAAAGTTTAACCCGCTGTGCTTCGCCGCCTGATAGGGTGGTTGACGATTGCCCCAATCGGATATAACCCAACCCCACATCTAACAGCGTTTTTACTTTGCGGTGTATGGACGGAATATGCTCAAAGAATGGCACAGCGTCCTCAATGCTCATGTCCAGCACATCGCTGATAGATTTGCCTTTATAACGCACTTCCAGCGTCTCGCGGTTATAACGGCGACCGCCGCATTCCTCGCACGGTACCTGCACATCCGGCAAAAAGTTCATTTCAATTACTTTCATGCCTGCACCCTGGCAGGTTTCGCAACGCCCACCTTTTACGTTGAACGAGAAGCGGCCAGGCTTGTAACCGCGTATCTTCGACTCGGGCAGTGCTACATACAGGTTACGGATATCCGAAAACACTCCGGTATAAGTAGCAGGGTTTGAACGCGGCGTACGGCCGATAGGCGTTTGGTCTATCTCAATTACCTTATCAACATTTTCCAATCCCTCAATCTTATCATAAGGCAGCGGATGCTTTTTAGCCCTGAAAAAGTGATGATTCAGTATCGGATATAAAGTCTCTGCGATCAGGCTTGATTTGCCGCTGCCCGATACTCCGGTTATGCCAATCAGCTTACCCAATGGGAAATCGACGCTTACTTTTTTCAAATTATGACCGGTAGCTTTTTTAAGCGACAATACCTTGCCGTTACCCTCGCGGCGTTTCTTGGGCACCTCGATTGCTCTTTCGCCATTGATGTATGAGGTGGTCAACGTATGGCGCGACATAAGCTCGGCAGGTGTGCCTTGTGCCACTACCTCGCCGCCATGTACCCCTGCTGCGGGCCCCATATCAATTACATGGTCGGCCTCAAGGATCATGTCCTTATCATGCTCAACCACCAAAACAGTATTGCCCAGATCGCGCAGGTTTTTCAGTGCGTTTATGAGGCGCTCGTTATCACGCTGATGCAGGCCGATGCTTGGCTCGTCCAGAATGTACATTACATTCATTAGCTGCGAGCCTATCTGCGTAGCCAGACGGATGCGCTGCGCCTCGCCGCCTGACAGTGTTTTGGTAGTACGGTCAAGCGTCAGGTAACTCAATCCAACATCCATCAAAAACACAATGCGGGCACGTATTTCTTTTAAAATTTCTTTGGCAATAACGTTCTGGCGCTCGGTTAATCTGCCCTCCAGGTTTTCGAACCATGTCTGCAGCGTACGGATGTCCATACAAGCCAACTCAAATATATTTTTATCGTCGACCTTAAAGTTAAGCGACTCTTTTTTCAGCCGGGCACCGTCACACACCGGGCAGGTTTTAAGTACCCGATAGTTTTCCATATCGTCCATACCCTCGTCGCCCCGGCGCTCCTGTTGTTCCTCGAGCATGCGGATAATACCATCGAAGGTGATCTGGTAGTTTTGAACGTTCCATTTGTTGTACTCAACCGCAACGGTTACCATATCATTAGTCCCGTTCAGGATGATATCCAGCTTGTCTTTCTCCAGCTTCTCCAATGGGGTAGACAAAGAAAATTCATATTTCTTGGCCAATGCTTTTAGTACCTGGAATATCCAGGTCTCGCGGTACTCACCCAGCGGCGCCAGGCCACCATTCAGGATACTTAGTTTTGGATTTGGGATAACCGATGCCTCATCCACCTCAAATATATAACCGAGGCCATTACACTTTTCGCAAGCACCATAAGGCGAGTTAAATGAAAAGGTGTTAGGCTGCGGCTCATCGTATGAGATACCCGAAACCGGGTCCATCAGGTATTTACTAAAGTAAGCTACGTTGTTGTCTTTATCGGCAATGCGAATGATGCCTTTAGCAATTTTTAAGGCCGATTGGATGGAAGTATATAAACGTTTACTGTTCTCTTCGTTGATCTGCAGGCGATCTACCACAATATCGATATCGTGTATTTTATACCGGTCAAGCTGCATTTTGGGCTCGATATCGGTAATAGCGCCATCCACCCAAACTTTCAGATAACCTTGCTTGCGTATCTGTTCAAAAAGCTCGCGGTAATGGCCTTTACGGGCCTTTACTACCGGCGCCAGGATGTTTACCGGCTGGTCATTGAAACGCTCAGTGATAGTTTTCAGGATCTGGTCCTCGCTCATGCGCTCCATTTTCTCGCCGCTCACATACGAATAAGCATCGGCGGTACGGGCGTACAGCAAACGCATAAAATCATAGATCTCGGTAATCGTTCCAACGGTCGACCGTGGGTTTTTGCTGGTGGTTTTTTGCTCAATGGCAATAACAGGGCTAAGCCCCGAAACCTTATCCACATCCGGGCGCTCCATGCCGCCCATAAACTGGCGCGAATAGGCCGAAAATGTCTCCATATAACGGCGCTGTCCTTCGGCATAAATAGTATCAAACGCCAACGACGATTTACCACTGCCGCTCAGACCCGTAATCACAACCAGCTGGTTGCGCGGAAAAGAAACATCAATATTTTTTAAGTTATGTACCCGTGCGCCGTAAACCTCAACTTCACTTTGCTCGCCCAGATCTATATGTTTTTCGCTCATCTATTTAATTAGTGAATGAGTGAGTTATTGAATTATTGAATGAATTTCACTTGTCATTTCGAGCATAGCGAGAAATCTTATACGATTACCATACCGAATACAAGCCAGCCTCCACCCCTGTAAGATTTCTCGCTATGCTTATAATGACACCCTGTTCAAGGTGGTGAATCGCTCATTCAATCATTCACTGATTCACTCATTAAATCAGTGGGCAAAGTTAATGAAAAAAGCCCGATCTGCAGACTGGCAGACCGGGCTTAAAGTGCTCCGTAATAAAATTTTACGCTTAACTGTTAGTTGTAAGCGATAAAATCTTTGGGTTGTAAATAGCTGTCTTTGAGTTGCAGATCGCTGTCTTTGAGTTGTAAATCGTTCTGGCTATTGTCGTAACCATATCGTTTTGGGTGGTCAATTATTGCTTTCATGGCAATAAGATTATACACGTAATTGCCGGTTTCGCGGTTAAGTTTCATTCTGAAATAGTTGTCCTCGCTTTGAGTTCTGATAGCTTTAGCTAATTTAATGGAGCCATTGTTATAAGCGGCTGCGGCCAAAGTCCAGCTGTCAAACTCATTATGCAGATCGCGCAGGTACTTACAGGCGGCAATAGTAGCTTTGCGCAGGTTCAGACGTTCATCAACGCCATCGCCAACTTTTAGTCCGTAAGTGCGTGCTGTGCCTGGCATAAACTGCCAAACGCCTGCTGCGCCTTTTGACGATGTCCCTTCTTTCAGGCCCGATTCAACCAAAGGCAGGTACCTAAAATCATTCGGGATACCGTAAGCTTTCAAAATGGGCTCAATTATCGGGAAAATCTTTTCGGCCTTAATTTGTAAAATGTGTGATTGAACGTTCTTGTAAGTGTGTCTTTTTAATGAATTCCGCATTTTGCGATAAACTTTATCACTTGCAGGAAGCGATTCGTTGGCAAAGCTATACTCCGTTTTTCCAGCGGCACTATAATTGATATAAGATATAAATCTGGGAGTGTGGGGTGCCGGTACAGGCGTCGGTTTTACAACGGCGACACTGTAAATGTTAAGCTTTAAAATGACTGCCAGCACAAGGATTACGGAGCACGTAATAAAGTGTTTTTTAATCATTTTCTTTCTGTTTAATAGAACAATCCATTTGGTAAATGTTGTACAAAAGTACGGTATATAAGTCAGATTGTCAAACACTTACCACCCCCTTAGTGTTTTGAGAATTTAAAAAAAGGTGAAAAATCGCACTTTAAACACGTTTAAACGCAGTTTTTGAACCGACGAAAAAAGTTGAGAAAATGGGTATACAGCCAACCAAAAATCATACCTTTGCCGCTCACGCTGCGAAAGCGCAAACTAAAAAAATATGGTATCTAAAAGACCAGGAAACAACCGCGACGACCGCCCCAAAAGACCGGCCGGAGCACCCAAAAGTGGTGATAACAAAAGATCATCTTCGCCCCGCGAAAAAGACCCGAAAAACGCGGATAGATCAAACAGCAAAACGTTCGGAAAAAAATACAGCAGTGGCCCTGCCGCTGAACGCAGCTCTTTTTCATCAGGCGGAGCCGATAAAAAAAGCTTTGGCCCGCGCAAACCTTATTCTGGCCGGCCAACCGGCGATGACGACAAACCCAAAAGAGGTTATGGCGAGCAAGCCGGCGATAAAAGGGGAAAAAGTAGACCCTATTCGGGCCGCCCGGCAACAGGCGATGACCGCCCGGTAAAAAGAAGTTTCGACAGCGATGCCCCCAAAGGGCGCAAATTCTCTGGCGATGATCGCCCTGCAAAAAGAGGTTTTAATAGCGATGCTTCAAAAGAACGCAAATTTGCCGGTTCAAAACCAGGCGGCGACTTTAAGAAGCGCGATGGTGATAAACCGTTCCGCAAAACTTTTGACAAGCCGGCTTTTGATAAGCCGTACCGCGATAAAGTAACGACCGGCAAAACGCTTCGCCCTAAAAAATCAGCCCCTAAAAAAGAAGACGATCATCTGATCCGCCTGAATCGTTATATAGCTAATGCAGGCATCTGCTCGCGTCGTAAGGCTGATGAGTTGATCACTGCAGGTGTAGTATCCGTAAATGGTGTGGTAGTTAATGAGCTGGGCCTGAAAGTCGACCCAGCAAAAGACGAGATACGCTATAATGGCGAAACCCTTAAACGTGAAAAGAACGTTTACGTATTGCTGAATAAACCAAAGGATTATATTACGACTACCGACGACCCGCAGGAGCGCCGTACGGTAATGCATCTGGTAGAAAAAGCCAGCCGCGAGCGTATTTATCCTATCGGCCGCCTGGACCGGAATACTACAGGCTTGCTGCTGATGACCAATGACGGCGACCTGGCCGACAAGCTTTCGCATCCGCGCAGCAACATTACTAAAATATACCAGGTTGAGTTGAGTAAAAGCTTAACCCAGGGCGATTTGAACAAGCTGCAATTTGGTGTTGAGCTTGAGGACGGGGTAATTAAACCAGATTCGGTAGCTTATGTTACAGGGGGCACTAAAAAAGAAGTTGGCGTGCAGATACATAGTGGTAAAAACCGCATTGTGCGCCGTATGTTTGAGCATCTGGGCTATGAAGTAGTAAAACTGGACAGGGTTGTTTACGCAAACCTTACCAAAAAAGACCTGCCGCGGGGACGCTGGCGCTATTTGGAAGAAAAAGAAATTATACAGCTAAAGCATTTGATAAAATAATATTAGCTCCGCAGTAAGCGGGGCTTTTTTTGTGGATTTTGCTACCTTGCATCTGTAAACCATTAAGTATTGCTATGAAAAAGTTATTGTTGGTTATAGCGCTGGCTTCGCCGGTATTTTGTTCGGCTCAAAAGAAAACTAAAACCGGCCCAAAGGTGTTTGACCTGGTGATTGGTACCTATACCGGCGCGGATGCTAAGGCCAGTAAAGGTATTTATGTATACCGCTTTTATGCCGAGCATGGCGATGCCGCTTACCTGAACGAGGTTGAAACCGACAATCCGTCATTCCTGACCGTTACCAACGACGAAAAATTTGTTTATGCCGTAAATGAAAATAATGCCGATGGTTCCGGAGGCGTAAGCGCTTTTAAATTTGATAAACAAACCGGCCAGCTTGATTTGATCAACGCGCAAAAAACCAAAGGCTCGCCTGCGCATATCAGCGTTGACAAAGAGCAGAAAAATGTATTCGTGTCCAACTATGGGGGCGGCAACCTGCAGGTTTTTCCTATCCAAAAAGACGGATCATTAGGTGCTGCAAATCAAACAATACAAGACGTGGGCAAAGGCCCCAACCCTGCGCGCCAGGCAGAACCGCACGTGCATTCGGCCTTTTTATCGCCTGATGAAAAATATTTAATGGTTTCAGACTTAGGTTTGGACAAGATCAACATATACCGGTACAAATCATCAAAAGTACCATCATTAACCCCGGCCGATCCTGCTTTTGTTAGCACAGCAGGCGGTAGCGGCCCGCGTCATATTACTTTCTCGCCTAATGGTAAATTCATGTATAATATACAGGAAATGAAAGCCACCATTACCGCATATACGTATGATAACGGCAAGGTAAAAGAAATCCAAATGATTAAAATGATGCCTGACGATTTCAAAGGCGTCAACGGCGCTGCGGATATTCACATAACGCCCGATGGCCGTTTCCTGTATGCCAGCAACCGCGGCACAGCTAACCAGATAGCGCTTTTTACAATAGATCAGCTTACCGGCAAATTAACCTATGTAAATAGCTATTCTACCATTGGCGAAAATCCACGCAATTTTACCATAGACCCTACCGGAAAGTTTTTGTTAGTAGGCACAACCAGTCGCATTTTTGTCTTCGGTATTGACCAAGCGACCGGCCATTTGGTAGGCAACCGTGAGGCAATCCCGGTGGCTTCGGCCGTGTGTTTAAAAATGGTGCCTGTTGAGTGATCTTTAGTTCAATGCGGTTTTTTCTGCGCGTTGCGTAAACAAGTAGTCGGCCAGGAACAATATCGCTCCCGCAACTATCGCCAATGCATACATAGTGGGGATAGCTTCAATGTATTTTAATACTATGCTTGTATAACTATTACCGCCGGTTGTACTTACGTTGCCGGAGTTCGACGTGGCTATAATTATTAAAATCAAGGCCATCATTACCACACCAACAGCATACCAGCCTTTTTTACTGATAATAGGTTGAAACGCTGCCGGTGTGGCTTTAACATTGACCTGCGCCATAACCCCGGTGGTAAAATTAAAGGCAGGCCCTTCGGCGGGGTGTTGTTTTAATAAAGCTTTTAAAGCGGCTTCATGCATGGCGTCCGCCTCGATGATATTCATCACTGAATCAGTAAAGCCCCCGGCAGGTTGATCTGTGCCTGCCTGTTTCAACAGGTTCTTTAATCTATCTTTTTTTTCAGCCTTCATATTTCCCTCCTGCGTTATTATCCAACAAAAATCTTAACTCTTTCTCTAACACTTTGCGTGCCCGGTATAGTTTTATTTTAACGTTGGGTCGCGACAGCCCCATAATTTCTTCGATCTCCTTTATCGGCAGATCATTGATATAGTATAATGTGACTAACAGCGCATCAATCTCGGGCAGCTTTTGGATGGCCGCCTGCACCTGTTGTTTTACCTGCCGGGCCTGCAATTGCTCAAACTGGCCCGGTAAATTATCAAGCACTTCATGTTGCTCTTCATTGAGCGTTATCGTATTAACCTTGTTCTCTTTCAGCCTGGTTACGGCAGTACGGTAGGCGATAGTATACAGCCAGGTTGAAAATTTTGAATTACCCTGAAAGGAGTGGATCTGACGATAAGCCTTGATGAAACAATCCTGCGCCAGGTCCTGCGCATCATCGGCATCGCGCAATATTTTGAGGCCGATGCTGTAAACCATGTCCTTGTATTTATTCACAAGGAACGCATACGAAGCCGGTTCACCGTTTTTTACTTTATCTATATAGTACCGGTCTTCTGCAAGTTCCATTGTCTATGAGACTGCAAATGGAAACATTTGGTTACAAATTAATTTATTTTAAATATTTTGTATCCCGATGACAATAATTACTGTCATATAGGCAAGCAGCTGAAAACAGCCGGCATTTAAAATTTAGAAATCATGCAAGAAGTAACCCGAGATTGTATCGTATCCATAACCCTGTTTGCCGCCGTGTTTGGCATGGTATATGTTTTTTTAATGACCCGCCACCGCGAGCGTATGGAAATGTTAGAGCGCAATATATTAACCAACCCCTTTCCTCGCCCACAATATGGCTTGGCCACCCTTAAATACGGAATGCTGTTAGTAGGTATTGGCATAGGCTTTATTATGGGTTGGGTATTATATAATTATTGTGAGGTGGATGAGGGGTTAAGTACCATATCCATGATATGCCTGTTCGGCGGATTGAGTTTGATTATCAATTATCTCATCGTCCGAAATAAATATAATAATAAAGATTAACCGATAACGGGCTGCACGTCCGCAGCAATTACCAACAGATTTATTTAATCTCACTTAAAAGCGACTTGGCTGCTTAAAGGAACCCTTTTGTCAAAAACTTATGAAACTTAACCTCAAAACCCTTTCTATACTACTGCTAATGATGAGCAGCATCACCGCTTTTGCGCAGGATAAAACCCTGAACGAAGTATCCATAAAAGCGCAAAAATCACCCATAAAACAAGAAGCCGACCGGGTGATCTACGAAATGCAGGCCGACCCCGAAAGCAAAACCAGCAACGTACTCGAAATGCTGCGCAAGGTGCCTTATGTTACTGTGGACGCCAACGAAAATATTATGCTTAAGGGCAATAGCAGTTTCAAGATCCTGATAAACGGTAAGCCATCAAGTATGTTAGAGCGCGACCCAAAGACTATTTTGCGCAGCATCCCGGCATCAACGATACAACGCATAGAGGTTTATACCACGCCGCCTGCCAAATATGATGCCGAGGGTTTGGGTGGCGTAATCAATATCATCACCAACAAAAAGCTGGTCGACGGTTATAATGGAACAGTTAATTTTAATGGTCGCTTTCCCGGCGGGCCGGGTGCAGGTACCTCGTTCTCGGCCAAGATCGGCAAGTTTGGTATCTCGGCTTTTGGCGGCGGTAATCTGAGTGACAATCCACTAACCACAAACAGCAATAAACGGACTACTACCGGGGCTAACCCAAGTTTTCTGGATCAGCAAGGCAATAATAAGTCGAACGGTAAAAATGGCTATATAGGCACCGAGCTGAGTTATGAAATTGATTCGCTGAACCTAATTTCCGGTCAGTTTAATATTAATGGCAGCCGTGCTAATGGTACAGGCAATCAGACAACAGTACTTAACGGGCCGTTGGGCGTTATAAATGGCTATCATCTGCAAAACAATAACAGCAACAATGGCAGCGGCCTTGATGCATCATTGAACTACCAATTAGGTTTTAAAAATACCAAAAACAAACTGCTAACCTTTTCATACCGGTATTGGAGATATAATAATACAGCCGTAGCCAACATTGCTACAACCAACCGCATCAATTATTCGACGCCCGATTATAACCAGGATGACACAACATCTTCGTCAGAGCAAACTGCGCAGGTTGATTTTGTGCAAGGATTTAAAAAAATAACTGTAGAGGCCGGAGTTAAGGCCATCTTCAGGAAAAATTCGAGCGATTTTAATTATAACTCATTCAATGATGCTACCAATAATTTTGAAAACAATGCTGCTCTGTCTAACAACTATAGCAGCACACAAAATATTTTGGCAGCCTACAATACCTGGGGATACAACGCCAGGTCATTCAGTTTAAAAGCAGGCTTGCGGATAGAGCAAACTTTTACCGATGCCGATTTTGTTTCCACTGCAACCGCAGCGCACCAGCGCTATCTGGATGTGATACCGTCCATAGCATTTAGTTTGCCGGTTAATGCTTTGAGCAGTTTCAATGCCGGTTTCTCGCAGCGCCTTAAACGGCCCGGTATTAATAAACTAAATCCATTTGTTGATCGCTCAAATCCAAACTTTGAAACTTATGGCAATCCCGATTTGACACGGACGGTAATATCAGATGTGCGGGTGGGCTACAGCCTTTCAGGTAAGGGAAACTTGAACATCGGCGTATTCTATGATTTTGGCAAAGGACTGGATCTGCCGGTCTCGCATTATGATCCGGCTACTAATATTACCTACACCACTTATAAAAACAATAGTAATGTAAAGGGCTTGGGTAATTTCGTAAATATTAACTATCCCATCACCAAACAGCTTAACTTTGGCACCAATTGTAACCTGATGTTCTTTAGCCTTACAGGCGATGCTGACGGCGTCATAAAAGCCCTGCATTTTACAACCCTGGGCATATACAATTCGCTAAGTTACGCCTTTGCCAATGGCTGGCGCACCAACGTCAACGTAGATATAAATGGTCGCAACCCAACCGGCCTGCAGGGCTCGACCAATGGCGTAATTAACACCGGACTAAGCATCAACAAGCAGCTCATTAAAAAACAGCTGGTATTTTCGGCTGCCGTGCGCAATCCGTTTACTAAATACCGTTACGCAATTACCGGGACAACCGGCGCCGACTTTACACAGACGCAGACCGACCAAAGCTATTTCAGAAACTTTACCGTCAGCCTGAATTATAACTTCGGTAATTTGAAAAATGCGGTTAAGAAAACAAAACACAGCATTAATAACGATGACGGCGCCAGATAAGCTATAGATTTTAATGGGGGTTGGCTGGTTGACTTTTTACTATATTGCATCATGAAGATCAACAAAGCATCATTACTGCTAATGGCTGTGTTTTTACTGAGCAGCTTCACTATTTTTAAAGACAAACACAATCTGAATATTGTATTCATCGGCGACAGCATCACTTACGGTGCCGGCTTGCCCGATAGAGACACCCAGGCGCCGCCGGTAATTTGTGCCAATTACCTACGCCTGCAAGGGGGCTTCGGTAACGTTAGTTTTTCAAATCAGGGCCACAGCGGCTATACTACACTTGATTGGCTGCCCGGCACAAAGGCCTTTATTGCTGCCGAAGCAGCAGCAAAAGCATTCAGTAATCAAAATGCTCCATTAATATTTACCATCATGATCGGCACAAATGACAGTGCCATGAAAGGTACCCACGGCGCACCGGTAGCGGTTGCCGATTATCGCGCTAACCTGAAAACGATCATCGACCAGTTATTAAAAGATTTTCCGGGTAGTAAAGTAATCGTCCAGCACCCTACCTGGTACAGCCCTAATACGTATAATGGCTCCATGTACCTGCAGGAAGGCTTAACCCGTCTGGAAAGTTACATTCCCGCAATGGATGGCCTGGTAAAAAGCTATAAAGAAACCAATCCCCAAAAAGTATTTGTAGGCGACACCAAAGCTTTCAACTATTTCAAGAAAAACGCCGAAACCGATCTGCAACATGAACAAGGCCGCCAGGGTATATTCTACCTGCACCCAAATCCAAAAGGCGCAGTAGTGCTGGGCGGGTATTGGGGTAAAGCGATTGCAAAGGTGGAGAAGTAAGATCTTTATTATCATCCTGAGTGATAGCGCAGGGCCTTTTAAGGTCGATAGACCATCGTATAAGATTCTTCGCTATCGCTAACCAATGACACCGTTCACTTTACAAAGGATAAAAAGTTTAAAATAAATCCGGTTTGAGTGGCTATAACTATTTGCATAATTCCCTAACTTTACCGGGTATAAAATGGAAATGGTGTCCTCCGTACAAAAAACGTCTGCCCCCGACGGGCTGATGGCGCCTACAAGTCTGAATAATAGACAGTTAAAAAGCTGCTGTTTTGCTTTTTTGTAGGATATATTATGAAAAATAAGTTTTTTAAGTCTAATCAATTTCTTACCCTCAGACATCTAATTCGTTGGACAACGATTACCGTACCCATCGCTTTTGTGATAGGTTCTATGATAGCCCTGTTTTTGTGGCTGCTTAACCTGGCTATTACCTTTCGCTTTGCACATCCGTGGATACTTTACTTATTGCCGCTGGCTGGTATCGCCATATATTTTTCCTACAAATGGTGGGGCAGTACAAGCACGGGCGGCAATAACCTCATCATGGACGAGATCCATAACCCGGGCGGCGGGGTGCCCAAAAGCATGGCTCCGCTTATTTTAATTACCACAGTAGTTACGCAGCTATTTGGCGGCTCAGTTGGTCGCGAGGGTTCGGCAGTACAAATTGGCGGCAGCCTGGCCCAAATGTTCGGAAAGATATTCGGATTAAATACCGAAGATAATCGCGTAATCTTAACCGCAGGCATTGCCGCGGGTTTTGGCGCTGTGTTTGGTACGCCTTTAACCGGCGCCATCTTCGCTATGGAGGTATTGACTATTGGCCGCATACAATACACTGCTTTAATTCCTTGTTTGGTAGCTGCTATTGTAGGCGATGTTACCGTGCTGTCATGGGGGGTGCATCATGAAACTTATCATATTGCTATTGTCCCGCCAGACAACAATATTCTATCCGCTTATTTGCCCCTGGATGTGGTGCTGGTGGCTAAAATTATTGTTGCATCAATAGGTTTCGGGTTAACCAGCTATTTGTTTGCCGAGGCGGTACATGGTGTCAAAATGGTGTTTAACAGGTTTATTGAAAAAAAATGGCTGATTCCTTTTATGGGCGGCTTAACGGTTATAAGCCTGACGCTAATTATTGGTAAACCAGATTACCTGGGCCTGGGTGTAAGGGCGCCTTATCCGGGTGCAATTACCATATCGTCGGCCTTTAATGCGGGTGGGTCTCATCCTATGAGTTGGCTATGGAAAACTATTTATACCACCCTCACTTTAGGAACCGGCTTTAAAGGCGGCGAGGTGACCCCGTTATTTTTTATAGGCTCTACCTTAGGGAATACCTTATCTACACTGATGAATGCTCCCGTGAGCTTGTTCGCAGCATTGGGTTTTATCGCCGTATTTGCCGGGGCAACCAATACACCACTGGCCAGTACCATTATGGGTATCGAGCTGTTTGGCAGCGAGTATGCTTTGTTTTTTGCGGTGGCTTGTTTTACGGCTTACCTGTTCAGCGGCGACTCGGGCATTTACAGTTCGCAGCGTATTGCAGTGCCTAAGATCTTTGACGATGAAGACGAACCTATCGAAAGCATTGCCGATGCCGAACACCGGCGCCAAAAATACATGCGTAAAAAGATCGCCAAATATCGCGTTAACCGAAAGAAATAGGCGCGTTATCCAACCATCCCGGTAATTACTTTTTTACATAAGCCTTGCATTTTATTGATATAATTGCACGTTTGTATAGTAATTTTACAAATTGTGACGGTTATAGCCCGTCTGTAAACCTATTATAGCTGCATAAAATATAGACCATGATTTTCTTTATAATTATTAACGTTATTTTCTGCCTGTCGTTCCTGGTGTTTGCGTACCTGAATTTGAATGATATCGACTGGTACCTGTGGGTGCCCATCTACGTAGCGGTAGCTGCTTGTTGCGGACTGGCTTGTTTCGGCATGTATTATCCCAAAGTTTACCTGGGGCTAACCGCCTTTTACCTCATCTACGCTATTAAGCTTTTCTTTGAGAAAGACGGCGTACGCGACTGGATAGTCAAGTATCGCACCCCAAGCCTGGTAGAAACCATGCAGGCCGAGAAGCCATTTATCGAAAACACCCGCGAGTTCTTCGGCCTGCTGATTATCTCTGCAGCGCTGATCATCGATTATTTTGTGGTGATCCATATTTAAAACCGGCTATGTCAGACATCAGATCTACCATAAAACAAATACTGCAGGCCAACACTTCTCCCGGGGTTTTTTGCTGGATGGACGAAGACCGCCCTATCAATAATGCTTTTATGTTACTGCCGCGCAAAACCGGCAAAGCGCTTTTAAATATTACGGCCCAACAAAGCCACGCTATCAGCGCAGCTATGCCCGGTTTTTCTGTGGATGACTGGACTGTCGATCACCTGGGCCGTGCTTACCTGCTGATGAACCTGGATAGCGCTGACAAAGAAGAATATTTCAGTAAGATTGAAAACCTTTTCCTTGCCGCCGAGATGAGCGAACAGGTGGCACTGTACTCAAGTCTGCCGCTGCTGTCACATCCTGAGCTATGGATTAAACGCTGCTCAGAAGGTATCCGCAGTAATATTGGTATTGTGCTGGAGGCTATCATGTACAATAACCCTTATCCGGCCCGCAATCTGGATCAGGCCGCCTGGAATCAACTGGTGCTAAAAGCATTTTTTACCGATAAGGAAATTGGCAGGATTGTGGGAGTTGATAAAAGAGCCAACAAAGCCCTGGCCTACATTATCAGCGATTACGCTCACGAACGCTGGGCCGCGGGCCGCGACCTTAACCCCAACATGTGGCGGTTGGTTGGCCCATTTATTGACGATAAATTATTTGAAGACATTAAACGCCTCTTTGACGACGGCAAATTAACCGACCGCCGTGCCGGTGCACTGGCCATTACAGCCTCAAACTATGCACCCGCTAAAGCGTTGTTAAATAAATATCCCGAGCTTGAAAAGGCCATTAAAAACAAGAACTTAAGCTGGAATAACATTGCCGGCTAAAATATAAAAGATATGTGTTGTACCCATTCGTTTGAAGAAGTTAAGAATGAACCGCTATCGCCGCCTGTAAGCCTGGACGGCATTAAAGGCATGAGGTTTTTTGACCCGCACGTGCACATGACTTCGCGTACTACCGACGACTATCAGGCCATGGCCGACGCCGGTGTGGTAGCGCTGATTGAGCCTGCCTTTTGGCTGGGCCAGCCGCGTACAGGTGTTGATAGTTTCCGCGATTATTACAGCAGTTTGGTAGGCTGGGAACGCTTCCGTTCGTCGCAATTTGGTATTAAGCATTACTGCACCATCGGGCTAAACAGTCGCGAAGCAAATAATGAGGCGCTGGCCGAACAGGTGATGGAAATGCTGCC
>DATCXS010000174.1:0-6203 GCA_036565645.1 Mucilaginibacter sp. | reverse complement strand
CTTCTAAATAAAACTCTAATTTTTCTTGACCGTTCAAACTCAGTAAGGACTTATAATGGGTCCATGTCAATTGTGTCCGCAGTGCGGACACAATTGGAAATTTGCGATAAAACTGTCTAAAACGGTTGAGATTTCTTGAAGCAAACCCATCGCCAAATTGAGGTTGTAGTTTTTCGGAAAGGTATTCAATTAACCGTTCCCCATATACCGCTCGCTCGCGGCCATGTTGCTCTTCCTCAAAAATACGTTGCCCTATATTCCAGTACATAACCACACGTTCATAGTCAACCGAACGAACGGCTTTTTCTCTTGCTTTATTTATAATCGACTGGATATCGCTTATAATCGATTCATTTAAATTCATACTAATTCCTCCTCTGCTAATTCAGCCTTTTCTATCTCTTCCTGCTTCTTTAATCTCGTCTTCAAGGCATGCATATCGCGATTAACCTTTTTATCCTTCATCTTGGCATAGATCTGAGTCGTCGGCAATTTTGTGTGCCCGAGCATTTTACTTACCGTTTCCAATGGCACATCGTTTTCCAGGGTTACCGTTGTCGCGAATGTGTGCCGGGCAATGTGGGTGGTTAAGACTTTGGTAATGCTGGCAAGGTCGCCGATCTCTTTCAGATAGGCATTCATCTTCTGATTACTTTTTACAGGGAATAGCTTGTTCTGAACGATCCTGCAATCATGATCTTTGTATTTCTCAATAAGTTCCAGCGCTTGTGGAATCAACGGAACATTAGCGGTAACATAAGTTTTTGTCCGCATGGTTTTGATCCATGTTACTTTATCTGTTCCGATATGGATATGCTGCGGGGTAAGCTTTTCTATATCAACAAAAGCATAGCCGGTATAACAACAGAACAAGAAGGTGTCCCTGACTTCTTCCAGGCGTTTTATGGTAAATGGATGGTTGGCAAGTTGTTGGATTTCCTCCCATTCTAATTCCATCCGGTTTACCTTTTTATAGGTGCACTTAAAGAGATTAAACGGATTCGTCCTGATCCAGCCGTGGTTGAAGGCCAGGTTAACAATCTTCTTTAAGTTCTTCATGTACCGCATGGCGGTATTGTGTTCAATGCCATCTTCGGTTTTGAGATACATTTCAAATCCGGTTACAAAAGCGTAATCGATAGACTCCAGGTAGATGTCGGGTTTTTTAAACCTGTGCTGGATATAATCCGCCGTTTTAGATCGGACAGTGTTATACTTGGTCAGCGTAGCCTTTACGAAATCCTTACCAACCAGTTCCTCCACTTTTTTGTTATGCTCATCAAATACTTCCAGCAACATCCGCTGAGGAACTTCTTCACCGGCATATCGTTGTTTGATCTTTTCGGCGGTAATAAAATCGTCCGTTTGCTTAATATCCATAAAGGCGGCGTGGATCTCATTGTTGACCGTGATAATCTCCTTATTAATGTCCTTGATTTCCTGCCCTGGGCCTTTTACGAATCCAGCCTCCGGATCCCATTTATTCGGGTCGACTTTCCGTCCCATTGAGATTTCCGCCCTTTTGCCCAGGTAAGTAATTCTGGCGTAAAGGGGAACATTACCTTTAGCATCTGTTTTTCTCTTGTCAGCCCAGATGAGAACTGAGAACCTTTGTGTGCTTTTCATACCACATTTGATTTTAAATTGTTTAACTACATTAATTTTGAGTTCAAATGAGCCCTTTTGAGGCCATTTTAGTCACATTAAGTACTTTAAAATCAACTGTTTGCCTCGGCATTCGGTGACCTAAATCAAAGCTTCCCAATAGGTCACCGATAAGGTCACTTTTGGGGCGAAATTTCCACCAGTCCCTAAAGGACCGGAACCCTCGGCCCCAGATCGATGAGGTCATTTGAGGTGCTTTGATATCAACCGAAATCCAGGTGTTCAAAGAGCCAGAATTTTGAGTAGTTTTGAGCTGTTTTAAACCCAAATTCAATATTATAACTAATTGAATACCATTTAGTTAACGTTAATTTGTGGCTAAATTAGTTATTAGAAACAGGCCACCGAATAGGTCACCTGGGTGAGTCATAAAACCTGAGTAGTTATGCGATTTTTTGAGCAAAAAAAAACGCTTAAACCAGATGATTTAAGCGTTTTACGAAGCCTTGCGGCTCTTTTAGCGGAATGGACGGGACTCGAACCCGCGACCCCATGCGTGACAGGCATGTATTCTAACCAGCTGAACTACCACTCCGTTTGGGTTTGCAAATATACGCTTCGTTTTTTATTGCACAAGCTATTTTTTTTAAAAAGTTCTTAAATCGCAAATACTCACTGCTTTACATTTTTTCCCGTTATATAAGCTATATATTTTGTGTTTGCAATCGGCTCCGGCATATGTATGGTTAACTGCACATATAATGTATATAAAAGCAGAATTATGCATAGTTTTTACACCAAATTGGATCGTTCTTAGTAGATCCCCCGAAAAAATCCCGACAAAGAGACATCAAAGTAATAGCAAACCTTGCGTAAGGTTTCAATTCGGATATCAATTTTACCCGACTCAAGACGCGCAATATTAATATTAGTGTCAGAATAAAACTTTTCTTGGGTAACTTGGTTTTGCCTCCGTAAACGCTTTATTTGAAGTGAAATTTTGCGTTTAAAGGCATTGTCAGAGTTGTCAAGATATTCAAAATCAGTTAACAGCATAGCGTTTTTGCAATTGTAAGCTTTACTAATAAAATTATGCTTTTTGTTTTTATTACGCTAAAATAAAATAAAATTCAATAACTTTTATTTTCAAATTCTGACGAATAAGTCATTGTCAGTTCCCTTCAATGGCAATACATTTGCTCTGTACTAATCGCCCTGCATATTACCTATGAAAAACAGGCGTATTTGTTAAAGTGAATTCTCAGACACCCAAGCTGAGGTTTTTTGTTCTTTGTTTTGGGTTTAATCAATAGTTTAAATTAATTAGGGGAAAGGGAGCTTCAAAAGAGCTCTCTTTTTTTGCCCTGGTCTTTTTATTATGCATGCATAATAAATTATCTTACTTTTAGCCTATAGATATGCTTTTTCAATTATCCGACGAACATTTAATGATACGCCAGGCGGCTCATGACTTTGCACAAAATGAACTTAAACCGGGGGTGATTGAACGCGACGAATATCAAAAGTTCCCAGTCGAACAAATCAAAATGATGGGCGAGTTGGGCTTTATGGGCATGATGGTGGCGCCGCAATATGGGGGTAGCGGAATGGATGCTATTTCATACGTATTGGCAATAGAAGAGATCGCAAAAGTCGACGCCTCGGCGGCGGTAATAATGTCTGTGAATAATTCGCTGATATGTTATGGATTGGAGAAATACGGGACAGAAACTCAAAAGCAAAAATATTTGATCCCCTTAGCCAAGGGCCATGTGATTGGTGCGTTTTGCCTTTCTGAACCAGAAGCTGGCTCGGATGCGACGGCACTATCAACTACCGCTATTGATATGGGCGACTATTATCTGTTAAATGGTACTAAGAACTGGATAACTAACGGAAGTTCCGCTTCAACCTACCTGGTCATTGCCCAAAGCAACCCCGGCAAGCGCCACAAGGGTATTAATGCGTTTATTGTCGAAAAAGGGATGCCTGGCTTTAGTATCGGCCAAAAAGAAAACAAAATGGGTATCCGCGGGTCAGATACACATTCACTGCATTTTAATGATGTAAAAGTTCCGAAAGAGAACCGGATTAGCGAGGATGGCTTTGGGTTTAAATTCGCGATGAATATTTTATCGGGCGGACGTATTGGCATTGCCGCACAGGCTTTGGGTATTGCGTCGGGAGCTTATGAGCTGGCCTTGAATTATGCCAAAGAACGCAAAGCATTCGGCAAGTCTTTGGCTGATCTGCAGGCTATCCAATTTAAACTGTCAGATATGGCAACTAATATTGAGGCCGGGCGATTGCTGTGTCTAAAAGCAGCCTGGTTGAAAGATAATGGACAGCCCTATGCACAAGCCAGCTCGATGGCTAAACTTTTTACATCAGAAACCGCTATGAAAACCACAACCGAGGCAGTGCAAATACATGGGGGTTACGGTTACGTAAAAGACTACCACGTTGAGCGCATGATGCGCGATGCCAAAATAACCCAGATTTATGAAGGTACTTCAGAAATTCAACGTATTGTCATATCGCGTGCTGTACTCAGATAAGCTGCTGGTTTTTATTTAATTTTGATCAACATCAAATTTATTCAAGATGAAAATCAAATCGTTCTTAGGGTTTGCGATATTGGCCTTAACCTATAGCGCAGCCAATGCGCAGACGCCATTAAAGCCGGGTGTATGGCGTGGGGTAACTAAAACGGCAACCGGCATTGAAATTCCTTTTAATTTTGAAGTAAAAAACACCGGTGCGCAAACGCAGTTAGCCATTATTAACGGTTCCGAGCGGTTCGAGGTAACTGATGTAAAATATAAAGGCGACTCTGTATTTATACACATGCCGCTTTTCGACTCGCAGTTCAGACTAAAACACACTGACGGCCGGCTAACCGGCCGATGGATAAAAAACCTGGGTGCTAAACTGGTGGCTATGGATTTTGCCGCTACGCCAAATACCAGTTGGCGATTTAAAACTCCTGAGAAACCCGCCGTAAACATTACCGGACGCTGGTCAGTTCCTTTTGTGAGCGATGGCAAGACTGATTTAACCGTGGGCGAATTTAAACAGATCGGTGCTAAAGTTACCGGGACTTTCTTGTCAACCACCGGCGACTACCGTTTTCTTGAAGGCATAGTTACCGGAAATAATTTATACCTGTCGGCCTTTGACGGCGGAAATGACTATCTGTTTACAGCCAAAGTAAGTGGCAATAAAATAACCGAAGGCAAGTTTTACGCGGGTCTTACCAGTGTAGACAATTGGAGCGGGGTAAAAAATGCAAATGCCAAACTTCCGGATGCTTACTCGCTCACCGCCCTTAAACCTGGTTATAAAAAACTATCTTTTACTTTTAAAGACCTGAACGGTAAAAAGGTATCGTTAACCGACAGTCGCTTTAAAAACAAAGTAGTAATTGTACAGATATTAGGCTCCTGGTGCCCTAACTGCATGGACGAAACTGCTTACCTGGTTAATTATTATAAAAAATTTCATCCTAAAGGTGTCGAAGTAGTAGGACTGGCTTACGAGCGCACTAAGAATTTTGCCAACTCGCAGCGTACACTTAAACAACTGAAGGGTCGTTTTAACATTCCATATCCGTTGCTAATCACCGGCTATACACCATCAGCTGGTGACCCGGCTAAAAGCCTGCCAATGTTAGCCAAAGTAGTAGGCTTCCCTACAACAATCGTCATTGATAAAAAAGGCGATGTCCGCAAGATACATACCGGCTTTAGTGGCCCGGGTACCGGCCAGCACTATACGCAGTTTATAACCGAATTTGAACAATTGACCAAACAGTTGTTAGAAGAGCGGGGGTAAGGCCATAACATCTTTAAACGGTGGCTTTCCTGTCGGTTAGCTCGTAAGGACGCAATACTCGCGTCTGAAGTACAAAAAGCGAAAGTTATATTTCGCCATCATTCAACAGGTCAGCAAAAAACCAAACTCGCTGGTGAAAGACTCCCAGGTTTGCCAGTTTAGCTCGTACAAAGACTTTTTGCCTACATGGATGAGACCGATCAGCGATACCTCGACCAGGTCTTTCAAATGATGCGATACCGTTGCCTGGGCCAAAGGTAATAGCTCCACTATTTCGCCGCAGGTCATCTGTTCCCGCTGGGCTAAAATAC
This sequence comes from Mucilaginibacter sp., assembly GCA_036565645.1. GTDB lineage: Bacteria > Bacteroidota > Bacteroidia > Sphingobacteriales > Sphingobacteriaceae > Mucilaginibacter. The sequence goes on along the minus strand of DATCXS010000174.1, from coordinate 453 downwards.
GCAATATGGCAATACGTGCAGGATGCGACATGGCCTTAGCCAATGCTGACATTTGCTGATCTGTTGCACTAAATTGAGCCGTTTTGTGTATTGCCATCTCGCTTACACTGCTAATATAGAGCTTGTTGTTTATTGCCAGATTAGAATTCTCTAATCTTTGATAATATACTCTACTATCCAATTAAATAATTATCATTTAATATTCAATTTGATAATGTTCAGTTAACATGTCCTTAATCAGGCAGGGGTACTTTTGGCCATGCGTAAAATAACTATAATGATCAAAAGATTCACGCTTCTCTTCTCCCTGATTGTTTTAAATATAACGGTATCATTTGGGCAGAGTAAAGGCGTTATAACAGGAATAGTAACAGACCAAGGCTCAAACAATTATGCCTTGCCGCTAGTGGGTGTAACAATAAAAGGCACAACAATCGGAGCAACTTCGGATGA
>DATCXS010000023.1:0-6187 GCA_036565645.1 Mucilaginibacter sp. | reverse complement strand
TTGCATCTATAATATATAGACGGCGTGTCAGCACTAATTTGGTCGGATCCGCATCCTCATAAACCTTTAGGATATAGTTACCTGATATTTTGGGCCTGATGTTGTTATTGGGCACCTTTAGTTCGTAGTGGGTGTATTTTTGAAGCGTAGAGGTTGAATAGGTATAGTCCAGCAAACGGTCATCCTGGAAGCCCTGCAGGTACTCGGCTTTTGATAGGTTTGATGGCTGCCAGTTACTGGTGCAATGCTCTAAAGTGTAATAATAGTTACGCGTGCCGCCACGCAGATCGTCAAAAGCCAGCAGGGCCTGCTCACCTTGCAGGGCTATCACAGGAAAGGACATTTCCTTTTTGACATTGTAGAATTGAACCGTTTTGATATGTGCATTGTAAACGCTATCCGTATAGGTTTGGCTCATTGCTTTAAAGCTGATGAACAATAGCAGGAGTACAAGGCATTTTCTCATAATGCAATTATACGCACTTTTCTATTTTTTGTCTGAGTAATAAAACCCGTGGCCTTTAAAGTTGAAGTGCGTAAGTCTTAAATTAGCATTTTGTTAAAAACTAATTGATTTACAGGAGTGTTAAAGTCTTAAATGCCCCTAACAATTGGCTCTTATACCCTTTATATATCATCTGTAGTAAAAGTAACTTAGCAAAAAACCAAAATTATGTTCAAGGATTCAAATGCATTCAGCAGTTTTTCGGTTAATGATCTTGAAACTGCCAAAAAGTTTTACGGGGAGGTCTTAGGTCTCGAAGTTAGCGACAACCCTATGGGTGTGCTGGAACTGCATATTAAAGGCAGCAGCAAGATTATGGTTTACCCTAAGCCCGATCATCAGCCGGCGACATTTACGGTACTGAATTTCCTGGCGCCTGATCTGGATAAAGCTGTCGACAGGATGATTGGCAAAGGCGTGACCTTTGAACAATATCACACTGAACACCTGAATACAGACAACAAAGGCATTATGCGCGGCAACGGCCAGGGGCCAAACATAGCATGGTTTAAAGATCCGGCAGGAAATATTTTGTCAGTGATTGAAGAGGATAAGTAAACGCTTATTCACACTTACAACGGCGGACTTCTACGGAACTTTTGCTTACTAAAGGGCAGATTAAACGGCAAAGATATGTCTGCCGGTAGTTCTCCCGGGAGGGATCACACTATACCTCACGCTTTTACGTTCAATTTCATAACTTAACAAAATTTAATATTATGCTTTAAATTAGCCGTTCTATTTAAGCGAATGAAAACCCTTCAGTTTAAACTATTATTATTTGTCGCGGCATTGTTTTTTTGCGGGCCGATGCTGGCAGCCGGAAAAATCAATGTGCTGATTGTCAGCGGCGGTACCTCGCATGACTTTGACCATTGGTACAAACAGGTAGATGCGGCTACTTTAGAGCGCGATGGCCTGTGTTCGGTAGTTTATACCAGCAATACCGACTCCATACCTCAATATTTAAAAGATGCCGATGTGCTTTACCTGGTTACCAATCAGGCAATCAATGCGGCATCGCGCAAAGCGATATTTGATTTTGTCGATGCCGGCAAGGGTTTGGTGCTGGGGCACCCTGCACTGTGGTATAACTGGCTGGGCTGGCCCGAATATAACTCGGAACTGGTTGGCGGCGGCGCCAATGCACATGATCAATATGGTGGTTTTGACGAAGATATTGTCAACCCCGATCATCCGGTTACCCAAGGGGTTGAGCAGCATTTTTCTTTGAAAGATGAACGTTACCATTACGACATCGACCCTTCAGGGCCGGGCATTGAGGTTTTGGCGAATAACCATGCAGCCGGGTCTGGTGTAGTTTACCCTTCTGTTTTCATCGTTAAAAACCCTAAAACACGCATTGTTTGTATCGCTCTCGGTCATGACGGGGCCTCGCATAATATTGTTCCGTATCAAACCATTTTGCGTAATGCCGTTAAATGGGTTGCGCATAAATAATACCCTTATGAAACATCTGTTAACCTTATTAATCGGCCTTGGATTTTTGTCGGCCAAAGCCCAGCAATCATTTGATACCGAAGCACATCGCGGCGGCCGCGGGCTGATGCCCGAAAACACTGTTCCGGCTATGCTGAACGCTGTGCGTATCGGCGCACGCACCTTAGAACTGGATACCCACATCACTGCCGATGGCAAAGTGGTGGTGTCGCACGATGGTTTTATGAATCCGGCCTTTATGCAAAAGCCTGATGGCAGCGACATTGCTAAAGCCGGGGGAAAGCAGTACATTTTGTATAAGATGACGTACGCCGACATTCGCCGGTTTATTGAAGGAATGAAGGATTATCCGGCTTTCCCGCAGCAGCAAAAGGTTAAGACCTATAAACCGTTGCTGGCCGACCTGATTGACAGTGTAGAGACCTATGTTAAAGCTCACCATCTTAAACCGGTTTATTATAATATCGAAACTAAAAGCAGCCCGGCAGGCGATAATGTAGAAAACCCTGTACCGGCGGTATTTGTAAAACTGCTTATGGACGTCATCAACCAAAAACATATTACCGACAGGGTCATCATCCAGTCGTTTGACCGGCGTACTTTGCAGCTATTGCACCAACAGATGCCAAAGGTAAAGACCGCTTTCCTGATCCAGACCGGCGATTATGAAAGCAGCATCAAGACCCTGGGTTTTACCCCGACCATATTGAGCCCGGAGCAGAAAATTGTAACCGCCGATATGGTTAACTCGGCACATCAAAACCATGTACAGGTTATCCCCTGGACGGTAGATGACGAAGCTAAAATGAAGGCTCTGGCTGATTTGAAAGTGGACGGACTGATATCTGACTATCCGGACAAGCTGGTGAAGTTATTTGGCAGTTATCAGGATAAATAGAAGACAACCCTGGTACGGATTAATAATTGGCCAGAAAAGTTCATCCTTTCAACGTAAATACCATGATCACGGCATTGAAAAACGCCAGGCTTATAAACTTGTCGACCAGAATACGGAAAGATAAATACGGCATTGTTGGGGTGAACTAAAAAGTGGACAGTGGATAATCTAATAGCTCCCTTACTGACCGAAGGTTTTTCAAAGTCGTCTTATAATGCATAAGCATTCTGCTTGCAGTTAAGCTGAGTTTAACGATTATAGGACGAAGTTACGCTGGCTAAACTTCGACCAGTGAAGGGCTATACGTGGATTATCGCTGATCCACGGTGATGTGTATCACTTTGGATCACTCAAAAAATATAACCTATTGAAAATGAATTAATTAATGATTTTAATCCTGGAAAGTGGATCACTTTGGATCATTTTTTATGACTTTTAAGTCAGGATTTGGATCAGTTATCTAAATTTTTAACTTGATTCCAAAATGCAGCAAGCATTCTGCTTGTCGGTTAAGCTGAACTTAATACATTTTAGGACGAAGTTACGCTAAACTTCCACCAGACATGATGGAAATATCATAAAAAGCAGAAGCCCGCTTTTGAGGGCGGGCTTCTACTTTTTATATAATGTTGAGCTGATTAATACTTAGTTTTCTGCGTAAACCGGTTTTTTAATACCGCTATCGTAAGCTTTCAGATTTTTCTTTAACAGCTTACGCGCCACATGGATGCGGGTTTTAACGGTACCGATCGGGATTACCAGATGATCTGCAATTTCATGGTATTTATGCCCCTCAAAATACATGGTGAAAGGTATATAGTAATCTTGAGGTAAATGATCAAGCGCTTTTTTAATGTCATCCATTACAAACTTGGCCTCGCCACTGTTTTTGGTTGAGCTGAACACCAGGTTTGGTGATGAGATCTCGTCAGACTTAGTAACGAAAGTGCTCATTTTAACAAAACGGCGATAATTATTGATGAAGGTATTTTTCATGATGGTATATAACCATCCTTTTAAATTTGTGCCTTCTTTAAACTTATTGTAATAAGTTATGGCTTTCAACATTGTATCCTGGACAAGGTCGTTAGCATCGTCCGCATCATGTGTGAAATGTAAGGCATATGACCTTAATGAACTTGCCTGGCGCAATACTAGGGTGTTGAACTCAATCTTTGTCATCTGTAAATGTTTTGTATTGGTTTATAAACAAACGTCATACCACGTACAAGACCAATTAAAGGCCGATATGACTCGCCAAAAAGACATTTTAATGGTGTAATAAGTACACGTATATATGATTAAGTTATTAACTGTCAATAATTTATAAAATTATCAACAGGCAACAGAATTGCATGACATTAAGATTATAATGTCAAAAATTTCTTAAAATGAAATAAAATTAATCGATGATATTTACCTCGCGTTGAAGATTAACGCCAAATTTGGTGTACACACTGTCTATAATTTGCGACGAAAAGTTGTACACCTCCTGCCCGGTAGCGCCGCCGTGGTTCACCAAAACAAGAGCCTGGTTTTTCCAGGTGCCGGTATTTCCGACAACTTTTCCTTTCCAGCCGCATTGCTCAATGAGCCAGCCTGCGGCCAGTTTTACCAGGCCATCGCCAGCCGGGTAATTTACTACTTCAGGAAATTTTTCTTTAACTGGCTCAAACTCCGCTGTAGTGATAATGGGGTTTTTGAAGAAACTGCCGGCATTGCCTATGGTTGATGGGTCGGGCAGTTTGGCTACGCGGATATGCGACACCACCTGCGACACATCTTTAATGGTAGGTTCGGTAATACCGCGGGCTTCTAATTCCTGCTCTATGGCGCCGTATTTTAAATTAAGATTTGGGATGAGCGACAGATCGAACTTTACTGACACAATGATATACTGCCCCTTCAGCTCATTTTTAAAAATGCTTTCGCGGTAGCCAAACCCGCAATCAGCTTTGTTAAAAGTACGGAAACTGCCGGTAGCTATCTCAAAAGCCCTGCAGCTGCTGAACGCATCTTGCAACTCCACACCATAGGCGCCGATATTCTGTATAGGTGATGCCCCTACCGAGCCGGGAATGAGGCTCAGGTTTTCAAGTCCGGCGAAGCCGCGCTGTACGCAGTAGTTTACCAGGTCGTTCCAAACCTCGCCGGCACCTGCCTCGACAAATACCTCGTTATGATTAATACGATGCTCGATGCCGCGAATATTTATGTGGATGATCAGCCCGTCAAAATCTTTAATAAGCAGCATATTGCTGCCGCCGCCCACCACCAGTCGCTGGGTTTGGTGCCACTGCGGGTCCATAAATAACTCGACCAGGTCATCCGGGTGGTTGATCTCAACAAAATAGCGGGCGATAACATCAACGCCAAATGTGTTAAAGTTTTTTAACGATACGTTTTGTTGGATTTGCAGCATAGCGGCGAATTTCGGAATTAATTTGGAGAAAATGCCTTGCCTAATGTGTCTTAATTATAACATCCGACTCGTCCCCGGCTATGCGCTTTCCATCTTTATCAAAAACAATACAGGTATTGTGTCCTTTAGCATTTGGCTTAAAATTGGCGAAAATTTTATCCTTCCTGGTTATTAGTTTGTCGTTAAAACGCAGTAAAATAACCTTCCCATCAGGCAACGAAAGCCAAAACGAGCTTTTCACGTTACGTAAGTCACCATTACGATGATAGTCGCCCAAAACGTTTAGCGCTTGAATTTGCAGCGGATCATATTTAATTATGTCCGGGTAAATAGCCTTTATCTGGTCAACCACTTTTGCCTTAGATATACTGATACTTGCAAAAACCGCGTCATCAGGATGTTCTTTGAAATATTCAAAAAGAAAATTTCCTTTTTCATAAACGCCCGCTAAACTTTTTTCCTCCTTATTTAAATAGAACGTTGCAAGCGTATCGTCGGCAAAGCCAAAACTTATAAGCACATTGGCCGGTAACAACGAAGATTTAACATGCCCGCTTTTTCCATTGGCATATATGTCTGCGGGTACCAGCGTTTTACTTAAAGAAGCATAGTTGAGTGGGCTGTGCCTAATATAATATTCCCAATAAGCTTGCGGGGCTATTGTCCTATCGAATATTTCTCTATCGATCATATAATTAAGAACGTCTTTGTGTTCTTTAATGGCCTTCTCATTATTATTCATCAATTCAAATAAATCGGTAAGCCTCGGATCGTAACTATTTTTACCTTTTATGCGCCACGGTAAATGGTATATGTTGGAAGGATTTTCATAGCTAAATATCGTATCCTTATGATTGTTGTTGTAGGTAAATATTATAGCGTAATAATATCGGTCATCCAA
>DATCXS010000033.1:0-7573 GCA_036565645.1 Mucilaginibacter sp. | reverse complement strand
TGCAGCCGCAAGAGCGTATAGACTGCAATTTTATACTCAACATTATCGCGTGGGACGGCGGCAGCAATTTTAGCGGCGAGTTGCAGGTGCAATCGCTGCGGCCGGTGTTTAACTCTAACTACAACACCACCCTGCTCAGCGTTAACGACAAGGACTTTGAGTTTAGCTATACCGAGGGTCAAACTATCGACTATTCCGACCAGCGCTTTACCTCGAACCTGGCCTCTGTGATGGCGTTTTATGCTTATGTGATTGCCGGTATGGATAACGATAGCTTCTCGCGATTGGGCGGTACATATTATTACAGCCTCGCCCAAACTGTAGTCACTAATGCGCAGACCTCGCCCTATAAGGGGTGGAAGGCTTTTGATAGCAACACCAACCGCTACTGGCTCATTGAGAACCTCAACAACAAGCTGTATGCCCCACTGCGCAGCTTTATATATGACTATCACCGCAACGGCCTCGACGTAATGGCCGACAATCCTGCCAGGGGCCGCAAGACCATATCAGAGCTACTGCCCATGCTCACCCATATTGACCGCCAGCGTATCGGCTCTATGCTGCCACTGGTATTCTTCACCGCCAAGGCCGACGAGTTGGTATCCATTTACGCCCATACCGAGCCGCAGCCCCGCCTCAACGCCTTCAACATCTTTACCCAGGCCGACCCGGCCAACGGCATCAAGTACCAGGAATTGCAGAAGAATTAGGTGGATGTGCAGGTATGCAGATGTTATAATTTGAAATGCGTTTATTCCGCTTGAAGATGTTGGAACAACCTTTTAAGTTACATTCTGAGTTTGTAATTAAAAAAATGACATGGTTTTAGCTCTTAAGGGAATTTAGCCGCTGAAAGCGAAATGCCCTGACCAAGCTTATTTTAATCCCTGTCGCGTTGCAGCTTGGTAAACTGCAGCGGATTTTCGCTTAACTCAGCGCCTTCTTTACGGTTACGGGCAATATGCAAGGCAGTAAACAATGCTTCGCGGAACGATACTTCTGAAGCTTCATTTTTTCCGGCTATATCGTATGCGGTACCATGATCGGGCGAGGTGCGGACAAATTTTAATCCGGCAGTAAAGTTTATTCCCGATTCAAAAGCAATTTGTTTAAAGGGTATCAAGCCCTGGTCATGATACATGGCCAGCACCGCATCAAACTGCATATAGCTGGCGTTGGCAAAGAAGCCGTCGGCAGGATACGGGCCAAAGGCCAGGATATCATTGGCTCTTGCCTCGTCAATAGCCGGAATAATGATGTCCCGCTCTTCGTGTCCTATCAAACCGTTGTCGCTGGCGTGCGGATTCAGGCCCAGCACGGCAATCTTTGGTTTGCGTATCCAGAAATCCTCGCGTAAGCTGGTGTTCATCAGTTTTAGCTTAGCCAATATTTTTTCGGTAGTGAGGCTGGCAGACACTTTATTAACCGGAATATGTCCGGTAACTACGCCAACACGCAAGGTATCGCTCACCAAAAACATTAATGATTCGGCTGCGCCGTCCCGATTCTGCAAATATTCGGTGTGGCCGGGGAAATTAAAGTCTTCGCTTTGGATAGTATCTTTATTGATCGGTGCTGTAACCAGTGCATCAATATCGCCATTAATTAAATCGGCAGTAGCGCGTTCTAACGACGCGAAAGCAAATTTGCCCACCTCTTTATTGGGTATGCCGGGTTCAATTTTTACGTCCTCTTCCCAGCAATTGATCATATTGGCACGTTTAGCCTGCGCGTTTGAAGGATGATCAATAACGTTAAAATTCAGCTCGCCCACCTCGGTAACCCGGCGGTAAAATGATGCCACTTTTGTATGTCCATAAACAATGGGTGTGCAATAGTTAAATATCATGCTATCGGCAAGCGTTTTGATAATGATCTCCAGCCCTATGCCGTTTACATCGCCTATGCTTATGCCTATTTTTGGTTTATCCATTTCATTTTGATTACACCGATGCGTTTATGATTACACCGATTGAGCCCTTTTAGTTTTGGCCTTTTACCTTCTCCCTATTTAACACAAAGAAAAGATTTTAGGCTCAGAGTTCCTGATTAAAGAACAAATATGCCTTAATTTGCTCAAATATTTGTGTAATAATGACATTAGTAAGGGCAAAAAAGCATCTGGGCCAACATTTTCTGACGGATAAAAACATCGCTACAAAAATAGTTGACAGCCTGCGCCCCGAAAACCGCTATAAACAAGTGCTTGAAGTTGGGCCGGGAATGGGCATCCTGTCGGATGTTTTGCTGGAACGGACTGATTACGAAGTCTCATTGATCGATATTGATACCGAATCATACGATTTCCTGAAAAAGAAATATCCCACCCTGGGCGACCGCCTGATTAATGCTGATTTCTTAGCGCTTGATTTTGCTGCGCGATTTAGCGGTCCGCTGGGTATCATTGGTAACTTTCCTTACAATATATCCTCGCAAATACTTTTCAAGGTGTTGGATAACCGCCAACAGGTGGTTGAGGTAGTAGGCATGTTCCAGAAAGAGGTGGCCGAGCGATGCGCCGCCAAAGCAGGCAGCAAGGAGTACGGTATATTGAGCGTTTTCCTGCAAGCCTATTACAAAGTCGAATATCTGTTTACAGTAAAAGCCGGGGTATTTAATCCTCCGCCTAAAGTACTATCGGCAGTGATTCGTTTAACCCGTAATGAGACCAGCCAGTTGGATTGTGACGAAAAACTATTCTGGCAGGTAGTAAAAGCAGGTTTTAACCAGCGCCGTAAAACCTTACGCAACGCGCTGTCGTCACTTATCAGCAAAGACAAAATGGGCGAAGATGCATTGCTTGATCTGCGCGCCGAACGCCTTACCGTGGCCGATTTTGTGAAGATAACGCAGCAGATAAGTACTAACCGGTAGCGATTATTTTATTGTTACCATAGCGTACGCAGCATTGGTGGTATAATATCCAATGGCTTTCCCTTTATTATCCGTCACTTTCCAGACATTGCCTGCAAAAGTTTTTTGAATGGTTTTGTTGTATGGCGGCACCTCGCCGTATGCGCGGGCTTTGCCCAGGTAATCAATCCAGAATAACTTTAATTTCTGGGCAGTATTATTGGTAAACATCAAATAAACTTTTTGGTTAACCGAAGCTGATTTTGTATTTGGCGCGACGCTTTGCGCAACTGCAACAGCTACTTTATCTGTTTTTAACTGTCCGCCGTAAATGGCTTTTAGCAACGTATATCCCTCCGGGTCGTAAGCAGCCAGAGCCGCCGGACCGGGTGCCGGTTTTTGAGTTCCCTTTAAAAATTCGCCATGTGCGCCGAAATACCACATGGACAGTTCGGCCCAGTACTCGCCTTCATTAACGGCAGCATACGTGTCTTTCCACAACCCTTTGCCGGTGGCGCGCTGATATTGCTCTTTGATCTTTTTCTTTAGCCCATCATCTAAACCATAATTCATGATGTTATGCGCAAACTCATGAATGCAGATATCCGAGCCGCCCGCATAGCGGTCGCCGGGCAGGTTTAGCAAATTTTCTTCGCCGCATGAAGTATAAATGCCGCCCATGCCACGGGTGCGGGCATCAATATCGGTGGTGGTGCCGTTATCATCTAACTTGACCCCCTTCTGGCCACGAAACTCCGGGAGATCTGATGTCTGCTGATCTTTGCCAATAATATGTAGCTCTGCGCCCCATTGCGTCAGGTTATGCCGCGCATTAGGAATGTCAGCAAGCATCATATTGATTTTTTGGGCGGCAACTTCCAGTGCTTTGTCATCAACTTCGGCCGATGAGCGGATCATGATACCGCCGCAATCCAATGCCTTGCTATAAAATCCGAATACCGGCGGACCTATTTTAGTGACGGTTTCCTGGGCTTGTGATTGCAAACACAGGGAGATTGTCATCAAAAGACATAGGATTGTTTTTTTGCTTGATAGGCTGGTCATATTCAAAAATAGTTATTCTTTCGTTACGTATATTTGTCTTTCAATAAGAAAAATGAACAACAACATCCTTATCGTCGACGACATACACTCTATATTTATTGAACAGGCCGAGGCTTTAGGCTATAAATGCGACTATCAGCCAACAATAAAAGCAGATGGCGCATTAGCGGTCATCGCTAATTACGCGGGTCTGGCTATCCGCTCAAAATTTAATGTAGATAAACAACTGATCGATGCCGCTAAAAACTTACGCTTTGTGTGCCGTGCCGGTGCAGGCATGGATAACATTGACGTTGCTTACGCTACCGAAAAGAACATCAAGCTGATCAATGCATCCGAAGGAAATATGGATGCCGTGGGCGAGCACGCGGTGGGTATGCTGCTATCGCTCATGAACCATTTTAACACTGCCGACGCCGAGATCCGCAACGGCGAATGGAAACGCGAGGCCAATCGCGGTTTTGAGCTTAAAGGCAAAACTGTCGGCATCATCGGCTATGGGTTCATGGGTAAAAGCTTTGCCAAAAAACTTTCAGGCTTTGAGGTTGATGTGATCGCCTATGATAAGTATAAAACAGGTTTCTCTGACCGTTATGCCCGCGAGGTAAGCATGGAAGAAATTGTGAAACATAGCGATGTCCTGAGCGTACACGTCCCGCTAACCAAGGAAACCAACGGCATGATCAACGATGAATTGCTGTTCCATTTTAAAAAACCGATATTCTTCATTAACACGTCGAGGGGCAAGGTAGCCAAAGTGCGCGCGGTGCTTGATGCCATCAAAGATGGCAAAATATTAGGAGCCGGTCTTGATGTGCTGGAAACCGAAAAGTTCCCTGCGCTGGGTGAGCAGGAATGGTTTGACGACTTGAAAAAGTCGGGCAAAGTATTGCTTACCCCACACGTAGCGGGCTGGACATTCGATTCGTATCGTAAAATTAGTGAGGTAATGGCGGGCAAGCTGGCTGCGCTTGATTTAAAGATTGAAGCTTAAAGGTTGAAGATTGGTGTTTTTTTAAGTGAACGACTAATCTTTAATCTTCAATAATCAATCTTTATCGTCACAAAAATTTGGAAATCAAAACTGAAATAGCTTATCTTCGTTTTACATAAAACAAGACTATAGGGGCATGTCCCTATAGTCTTGTTTGTTTTTAAAGTCATCGCGTCTTTCTATAAAAGGAAGGGCGGTTTTTTTTTGACGCCGATTAAAACATTAACAAAGAAATTAAATAGTGAGTTATGGCAGAGGTAGCATACTTTACCAAAGAAGGTTTAGAAAAATTAAAACAAGAATTACAGGAATTAAAAACAACAGGCCGTGCTAATATCTCTAAGGCAATTGCCGAGGCGCGCGATAAAGGCGACCTTTCTGAGAACGCAGAATATGATGCTGCTAAAGAAGCGCAGGGCTTACACGAAGCTAAAATAGCCCAGATGCAGGAAACCCTGGCTGCAGCCCGCCTGCTTGACGAGTCGAAGATCGACGTTTCAAAGGTTTTGGCTTTATCTATCGTTAAGATCAAAAACGTTAAATCCGGTGCAACCATGACTTATCAACTGGTGGCCGAAAGCGAAGCCGATATGAAATCGGGCAAGATCTCTGTGGCCTCGCCTATTGCCAAAGGCTTGTTAGGTAAACAAGTAGGCGAGATTGCCGAAATTACCGTACCCGCCGGGAAAATGGAGTTCGAGGTACTGGAAATTTCGCGGTAGCGAAATTTCAATGAGTAAATGAGTGGTTGAGCGAATGAGTGAATTAGAAAAACGCTTAACCACTCATTCAAAACTCATCCTCTCAAAACATTCACTCAATCACTAATTCACTCATCCCACTCATTATGGCTAGCATCTTTTCAAAAATTATCGCCGGAGAAATCCCATCCTATAAAATTGCTGAGGACGATAATTATTACGCGTTTCTGGATATTTTTCCGTTGGTTGAGGGACACACCCTGGTTGTGCCGAAGAAAGAAGTTGATAAACTATTTGACCTGGATGATGACACCTATGCGGGCCTGATGCTATTTGTTAAGAAGGTAGCCGCGGCTATCGAAAAAGCTATTCCGTGTAACCGGGTTGGCATGACAGTTATCGGACTGGAAGTGCCGCATGCCCATGTGCACCTGATACCGCTTAATGATATGGGCGATATGAACTTTGCTAACCCCAAATTGAAATTCACACCCGAAGAGTTTCAGGCAACGGCGGATAAGATCAAGGCACAGTTATAGATCGTTCAGGTTTTCTTTGATCCGAGTAAAAGAAAAACGAAAAGAAAAACGCGTAAAAGATCACTCCTTTATCTACATCCAATAAATTTTCCGCAAAAGATACACAGGCAATCAGCAGCATGAAACTGAAGAACAGCAGGTCTGTTTTCTTTAACGCTTGCCAGAAGCCGAATACAAGTGTAGCCAGATAAATAAGCAAGCCCACAATACCCGACTTTAGCCAAAAGCTGAGGTATTGATTATGCGCATTCAGGTTATTTACAAACGAGTTATAATATCTGCGTGCATAAAAATCCTCGTGCAATAAGCCCGGTTCTGAGCCGGCGCCGTAGCCAATAACCGGCGATTTTTCAATCAATCCAAATGCCGAGCGCCAGCGGTCAAGCCGTGAGTCGAAACGCTGGTTGTGTGCTGTTAGTGCCAGATCATATTTTAGCGCTGAAACATAACGTGTCCGCAATGATTTGGTGGCGAATATGCCTGCGACGGCCATAATCGATAAAGACGCGGTAACAGCGATAAATCGCATCCGCTTTTTATCCTTCAATAAAAACACTGGCACTGCCAGGTTGATAACAATAAACGTCGGCACAAACACTGATTTTGATGAAAGCTGCACCAAGCCTGCCAGTAATACGCAAGCGCAGAATATTTGAAACAACCGCCATTTTTTGTTCTGCTCTTTCAATATCAACGTCATCATAAAAATTAAGGCTATAGCTACCTGTAACGAGAAGAACGTAGCATGGATATCAATCGGCAAGGCAAAATTTTGGTTGGTAAACGCCGAACTGAACAGGTAAGACATTGGCAAACCATAGTAGCGGATGTTGTGCAGGGCGTCCAGGTACAGATAGCCGATCACCGCGGTACAAACCACTGAAAAGCCGAACAGCAATTGCTCACGGTATTTCCTGACATCAAACGATGTTAAACAAAACAAAACCGGGAACAATAGTATAGTAATATGCCTACCCCATTGGCTAAAGGCCTGGGGGCGGTTTACCGAGTAGATAGTGCTCAGCATCGTCACAAAAAAAACCGATTGCAGCGCCAGGTTGCTCCGGGTAAAAATGGGCTTGATGTCCTTTTTATTTAGCTGTATCAGCGTATGCAAGCAAAAGCTGATCAGGATTAAATGGCTGTAAAAAAAATTAAAGGGTAAGCTGGCCAAAAAAGCCAGTAAGTGGTAATAGCTTATTTTGGTGGCGGTGCTGCCCGCTTTAAGCAATAGCCTTTCCATTATTGAAATTCAGATAACATTCCACAGCATATTTCTCGTAGCCGTCAATCACGCTTTCCCAGTTAAACAGTTGCTTTATTTTTTGCAGGTTGTTGTCAACCATCACTTTTTCGGGTTCGCGGCGTTGTACCGTTTCTACCAACGCCTTCACATCGGCAGGGTTTGAAAAATAGTA
>DATCXS010000472.1:0-5168 GCA_036565645.1 Mucilaginibacter sp. | reverse complement strand
TGAAGAGGTTTCCAAAACGCTGGGCCGCATACTCAAAAAACAAGGCATTAATATCATGACCGGATCAAATGTCGAATCGGTTGATACCAGCGGCGAAGGTTGCAAAGTAACTGTTAAAACTGCCACCGGCACTGAGATTTTAGAAGCTGAGATTGTATTGTCGGCGGTCGGTATTTCTACCAATATTGAAGGCATCGGTTTAGAAGAAAACGGTGTAAAAACAGATCGTGGTAAGGTTTTGGTTGATGACTATTACCGCACCAACGTTGAAGGCGTTTATGCCATTGGCGATATTGTTAAAGGGCAGGCGCTTGCACACGTAGCATCTGCCGAAGGCATTATATGCGTTGAAAAAATTGCAGGCTTAAAACCAGAGCCATTAGATTATAACAATATCCCTGGCTGTACTTATTGCAGTCCTGAGATTGCCTCAGTAGGTTATACCGAAAAAGCCGCTAAGGAAGCCGGTTATGAAATTAAAGTGGGTAAATTTCCATTTTCCGCGTCGGGTAAAGCAAGTGCAGCCGGAACGAAAGACGGCTTTGTTAAATTGATATTTGATGCCAAATATGGCGAGTTTTTGGGTGCACACATGATTGGTAATAACGTTACCGAGATGATTGCTGAGGCTGTTACCGCACGCAAACTGGAAACTACCGGACACGACATCATTAAAACCGTACACCCTCACCCTACCATGAGCGAGGCTATCATGGAGGCTGCTGCCGAAGCTTACGGCGAGTGTATTCACTTGTAAGTAAAAAGTAGAAATTAAAAAGTCAAAAGCCGGTCGCTTTTTAGTGCCCGGCTTTTTAGTGTTAATATCTCAGATTTCATTTTGACTTTTTAATTTTTACTTTTGAATTAATCAATGAACCTCCACTCCATCGACACCGGATTTTTTAAGTTAGATGGCGGCGCCATGTTTGGTGTGGTGCCTAAAACCATTTGGCAAAAAACCAACCCTGCTGATGATAATAACCTGTGTACCTGGGCCATGCGTTGTCTTTTAATTGAGGATGGCGATCGCTTAATTTTGGTGGACACCGGTATCGGCAACAAGCAGGATGAGAAATTCTTCAGCCATTATTATTTACATGGCGATGCTACTATGGATAGCTCATTGGCCACGCATGGTTTTCACCGGGATGATATTACGGATGTTTTCTTAACACACCTGCATTTTGATCATGTAGGCGGAGCTATTATTCGTCAGGGGGATAAGCTTGTTCCGGCATTTAAAAACGCCATTTACTGGAGCAATAAAAAGCATTGGGATTGGGCAGTAAATCCTAATCCGCGCGAAAAAGCATCGTTTTTAAAAGAAAACATACTACCTATACAGGAGAGCGGTCAGTTAAAGTTTGTAGATGCTCATGACAATGTAAAATTCGGCACCGACATAGCTATCAGGTTTGTTTACGGACATACGGAATCAATGATGTTACCGTTAATAAATTATAAAGGCAAACAATTATTGTACATGGCCGATCTGCTGCCGTCTGTCGGGCATTTGCCCCTGCCCTATGTTATGGCTTATGACATGTTTCCGTTGCAGACCTTAACAGAAAAAAAACTATTTTTAGATGAAGCTTTAGCAAAACAGTATATATTATTTCTGGAACACGATGCGGTTAATGAGTGCTGCACTTTGCAACAAACAGAAAAAGGAATACGCTTATGCGAAACTTTTAAACTGAGTGAAATTTAGAGCCAGACCACAAAAACCATGCAATTAATCGCTGAAAATGAATAATATATAAACATTTTTTTATACTAAAATATAGGCAAACTTTTTTGTACCTTTGCACGTTCAATTCTCAAACTACGAATCGAGGTTAATAAAATAAATGAGACAACTCAAAATCACACAATCCATTACCAATCGTGAATCTCAATCACTTGACAAATACCTTCACGAGATTGGTAAAGTTGACCTAATAACTGCCGAAGAAGAAGTAATTTTAGCACAAAAAATCAGAGAAGGCGACCAGGCCGCTTTAGAGCGTCTGACCAAAACTAACCTTCGCTTCGTTGTATCAGTAGCTAAACAATATCAAAATCAAGGCCTTACACTGGGCGATTTAATAAACGAGGGTAACCTTGGCCTCATCAAAGCCGCAAAACGTTTTGACGAAACTAAAGGATTTAAATTCATTTCATACGCCGTTTGGTGGATCCGCCAATCAATATTACAGGCCATCGCAGAGCAATCTCGTATAGTGCGTTTACCATTAAACCAGGTAGGCTCATTAAGCAAGATCAGTAAAGCATTTTCAAAATTGGAGCAAGAGTATGAGCGCGAACCTTCACCAGAAGAATTAGCCGACATGCTTGAAACTACCGTTGATAAAATATCTGATACCCTGAGTAATTCAGGCCGTCACGTATCAATGGACGCACCATTTGTTCAAGGAGAAGAAAATACGCTGTTAGACGTATTGGAAAACTCCGAACCAAATACTGACTCTATTTTGATCAATGAGTCGCTGTCAGAAGAGATTAAACGTTCACTATCTACTTTAACCGAACGTGAGCGTGAGATTATCGTACTATTCTTTGGTTTAGGAACCAATCATCCACTTTCATTAGAAGAGATCGGTGAGAAATTCAACTTAACCCGCGAGCGTGTAAGACAGATCAAGGACAAGGCGCTGCAACGTTTAAGACATACCAGCAGAAGTAAAATCCTGAAATCATATTTAGGTTAACAAGATTGCGAAAAGCCTCCGGTAAAGTACCGGAGGCTTTTTTGTTTATACTCCTACCTGCCTAATAAATCTAACTCACAACAATAATTTACCAATCGGCCTGTTTATGTAATTATCACAACCAATTACTTGAAACAGCCAATCACCTTAGCCTTACAGTTTTACCGCTTGTTGTTGCTATACAACATTGCTTTTACCATTTTAGGTGTATTTCTGGGTTTATTTGCAGCCGGACATTTAAACGCCGGAGTGTTTTTGTGGGGTAAGCTTATCGGCTTCGCAGGTGCGTTAGGAATTTATCATTTCTCGGCTAACCAGAGCTACTTTTATTTCCGCAATGCGGGATATCATATAAAAAACATAATCTGGATAACTTTCGCTTTAGATATCATCGTCTACATCTTACTAACCCTCATCTTAACATGGAGCCATCTGTTTTAAAAGTCGACAGTGTGCAACTGGAATTTGACAACTGGCCCATACTGCGGGATATTTGGCTACAATGCAAGCAGGGCGAAGTATTGGGTTTATTGGGCCGTAATGGTTCAGGTAAGTCAACCTTGTTAAAAGTGATATTTGGTACGCTCCTGCCCCTCCATAAATATGTAAGTATTGATGGTGTATTTACGCAATATGGCTACAAACAAAACCGGATAGCTTATTTGCCACAGTTCAGTTATCTGCCAAAAGGAATTAAAATAAAGAGCCTGGCAGCCATGCTTATCGACCAACAATACTGGCAGCAATTTTGTGCACTTAACATCTACGAAAAACACCAGTTTAAAAAGCCGGAGCAACTCTCTGGTGGTGAGCTACGTCAATTAGAAATGCTGATGATCATTTACAGCAAAGCTGATTTTATTTTACTGGACGAGCCTTTTACGCATGTTACGCCCGTACAGACAGAATATTTTAAACAGTTAATCCGTGAGGTTGCAAAAACAAAAGGCGTAATCATTACCGACCATCAATATTACAACGTACTTGATGTAAGCCATAGAATTATACTTTTACACGAAGGTGTCACAAAACCAATCGATAACGTTGATGATCTGGTAACTTACCATTACATTAGCAATATCTAATGCGCAAGATCATGACTATACCTATTTACCAGGCCGATGCTTTTACTAATCAGCTTTTTGGTGGCAACCCGGCAGCTATCTGCCCGCTTACCGAGTGGTTGCCTGAAGATGTAATGCAAAAAATTGCAGCAGAGAACAACCTTGCTGAGACCGCATTTTTTGTAAAGACTCAGGCAGGCTACCTGTTGCGCTGGTTTACGCCCGAATATGAGATAGATCTTTGCGGCCATGCCACGCTGGCGTCGGCGCACATTTTGTTTACTGAGTTAGGTTATACAGGTGAGACGATTCATTTCGAAACCATGAAATCGGGCGTATTGACGGTTACCCGCAATGGCGATAAATACACATTGGATTTTCCGTCGAGGCCACCTATACCTATTGAGGAACCCAATGGACTGGTACAGGCGTTGGGTGGCATTACTCCTATCGGATTTTACCGTTCAAGGGACTTCTTTGTTGTATACGAGTCTGAATATGACATAAGCGAAATGAATCCGGATTTCTTCGCGCTATCAAAAATGGATACGGTTGGCGTTGTGGTTACGGCACGTGGCAAGGAGGTGGATTTTGTATCTCGCTTTTTTGCACCTGGTGCCGGCATTCCCGAAGATCCGGTTACCGGCTCGGCACATTGTAATTTGATCCCATACTGGGCCAAGGTATTAGGCAAAAACCAATTGCATGCCTATCAGATCTCATCCCGTAAAGGTGAACTATGGTGCGAGTTGCAAGGTGAGCGCGTATTAATGAGCGGCAAGGCTGTTACTTATCTGAAGGGCGAGATATTCGTTTAAGCAGATGGATAGGCCTAATACGCTACCGTCATCTGCTGCCTGATATGTGTTGGATTTTCTATCTCGTCCAACACCGCAATAGCGTAGTCTTCCATAGTGATGAAGCTTCTGCCGGTTTCATCGCTCAGCAATTGCGTGCCACCTATTCTGAATTTGCCGGTACGTTCGCCGGGGGCTATTTCGGCAGCGGGGCTGATATAGGTCCACTCCAGATCTCTTTCGTTTTGATATAACTTCAGTGCATCGCGATGCGCCAGGGCGGTTGATTTATACTCGACCGGAAAATTGGGTGTATTTACCAATTGTATACCTGAAGGAACTGTCAGGCTGCCGGCACCACCAACTACGATCAGACGTTTAACATGTGCTTGTTTTAAACCCATTATGAGCGGTATGGCAAGCTCGGTAATAGTTGAGGGCGGCGCGCCGCGGGTATTGCTGTAGGCGCACACAACAGCGTCCTGGTCAAAGGCGCCGGTTTCTACATCCTGTTTATCAAACAGGTCGCCTTTGGCTACTTTCAGGTGATCATGGATCAGTGTATAATCTTCAGGGTGACGGACAATGGCGGTGAC
>DATCXS010000452.1:0-2656 GCA_036565645.1 Mucilaginibacter sp. | reverse complement strand
GGCAGCCGTATTTTATTCGCTACCAAATACATGAACAAACACCCTTATGATATCGACGTAGTAACGCACGAAGGTATGCATATTGTACAAGGCTATGGCTACGGTTCGGGCCCGGTTTGGCTTACTGAGGGCATTGCAGATTTTATCCGTTACCAATACGGCGTAGACAACGTTGGCTCGAAATGGTATCTGCCTGCATTTAAACCTAAAGACAAGGGCTACGAACAAAGCTATCGTGTTACAGCCCGTTTCTTTGAATGGATAGACCAAAAAGTAAAACCAGGTATGATTGTGCAGATTGATAAAGAATTAAGAAACCATACTTACACTATTGATACGTGGGCAGCTTTATCAGGCAAAAGCCTTGACCAACTTTGGGCCGACTATTCAGCAAACCCCGACGTTAAACTTACTTACAGCAGCAAAGCTGCTAAAATGTAAGAAACACATTTTATAAACACAAAGCCCGGTACGCGAGTATTGGGCTTTGTTATTTAATCTGTTAAATTTAGGTCAAAATTATTCCTGATGATTAAAACTTTACGCTTAATTAAAACCGTCGCTTTAGTTACAACGCTTTCATTAAGCGGATTTATAGCATTTGCGCAAACCGGTCTTAGCCGCAAAGAGGCATCTGTCATTGCTGCTAATGAGTTAAAGACTCAGATGGCGACACAAAAATCTAAGGCCGAGGCAGAATGGGCAGCCAGGCAGATCCAATTTAAAAACTTCACCATGAAGTTTACTACCCAGATATTTGGTGATAAACCTGCGGACGGCCGGAGCCTGTACATCTCATTACATGGCGGCGGCGGCACAACCGCCAAAGTAAACGATCAGCAATGGGAAAACCAGAAAAAACTTTATAAGCTTAAAGAAGGCGTATACTTTGTCCCGCGCGCACCTGTTGATGCCTGGAATATGTGGCATGATTACCCGATGGATGAGCTGTTGGCCGAAGTGGTGAAAGACGAGATCGTGCTGGATGATGTCAACCCTGATAAAATTTATGTAATGGGATACTCGGCCGGTGGCGATGGTGTTTTCCAGCTGGCTCCGCGCCTGGCCGACTATTGGGGCGCTGCGGCCATGATGGCCGGGCATCCAGGCGATGCACAGATATTAAATTTAAAGAACCTTCCTTTCGATGCTTTTGTGGGCGGCAAAGATGCGGCTTACCATCGTAACGAATTGGTAGCGCAATGGGGCGCCCGACTGGATAGTCTGCAAAAAGTTTATCCCGGCAGCTTTATTCACGACCTGCATGTTTATCCTGATATGCCACACTGGATGAATCGTAAAGATACTATAGCCGTGCCCTGGCTGGCATCGTTCAGACGTAACCCTATGCCAAAAGATGTAATCTGGATCCAGGATGACATTCTGCGCGACCAGTTTTATTGGTTGGGCACCGATATATCCACTGCCAAACAAGGCCAAAAAGTACGGGTAAAAATAAGTGGTAATAAAATTGATATTATTGATAACCAGGACGAGGTACTTTACATTTATCTGAACGATGATATGCTGAATATGGATAAGAAAGTAAGTGTTACTATAAACGGCAAAAAAGTGTTCAATAAAAAAGTAGCACGTAATGCAGATATCATTAAACAATCGATAG
Organism: Mucilaginibacter sp.; assembly: GCA_036565645.1. Classification (GTDB taxonomy): domain Bacteria; phylum Bacteroidota; class Bacteroidia; order Sphingobacteriales; family Sphingobacteriaceae; genus Mucilaginibacter. The sequence continues at coordinate 1,032 of DATCXS010000452.1, read as the reverse complement.
CAGAGCGCCTTGACAAGGGCTTAATATTTAGCGGGAAGTTAGTGGTGAAGAATGGCGAAGTGTCAGGTATCTAAAAGTACAACGTAAGTAAATTATTACAATAGCCGGTTCGCGACTAAAAGTTTGCTATAATTGAAGCTTATATGCGCTTAATTGGCGTATCCTAATAACCCAAATATTGAAACCAATACAACACAAATGAAGATCAAACATCTTTTTTTTACGCCTTTGCTGTTAATCAGCACAGCATTTGCACAAAAACAGCCCGACCTGGTGCATTATGTAAATACGCTGCAAGGCACCAACTCTCAGTTTAAATTAACACACGGTAATACCTATCCTACTACTGCCTTGCCTTTTGGCATGCACACCTGGACACCGCAAACCGGTAAAAACGGCGACGGCTGGAAGTATCAATATTTTTTAGATCATATCCGCGGTTTCCAACAAGCGCATCAATGCAGCTCGTGGACTAACGACTATGCCGTATTTTCTGTTATGCCGATGAGCGAATTAGTGGTTGATGAAAATAAGCGCGAAGCTAAATTTAGCCACGCTAATGAGATAGCTAAACCTAACTATTACAAGGTACAATTTGATAACAAGATCACTACCGAGATCTCGCCGTCAGAACGTGGCGCTCATTTAAGGTTCAGTTATCCATCAGGTAAAAAAAGCTTTTTGGTGTTGGATGGTTATACCCATCTAAGTGATGTTAACATCGACCTTAAAACTAACCGTATTACGGGTTGGGTAAACAATGGCCGTGGTTTTAAACGCGGCTGGAAAAGCTATTTTGTGTTGCAGTTTGATCAACCCATTAAAGCTTATGGCACCTGGGATAACAAAACTAACACCACGCACGCAGACTCGACTGCTGCCGAGGGCTTAGGTAAAGGCGCTTACGTGCAATTCAAGAACGGTGCTAAAGTGCAGGTTAAAACAGCATCATCATACATCAGCCTGGAACAAGCAGAACTGAATTTAAAACGCGAATTGGGTGATGATAAAACGCTGGAGCAAACTAAAGCC
>DATCXS010000389.1:0-4492 GCA_036565645.1 Mucilaginibacter sp. | reverse complement strand
CTCCAGCCATTCGCTCTTTACCAATTTTAAAGACATTATTGGTTTAATGCAACGCAATACCCCCAAAGTACAGGTGGATGTGAGAAATAATATAGAGATAAGTGATAATAAAGAAAATGACAATGTTAATGATCTGTCTTTAGGCGGTACAACATATACCCCTAATGCCGCCTTAACCAATGTCACTCATTTAAAAATTGTTGATGAAAAGCCTGCGCTTGCTTTCAGTAAAGGTATTTATAAGGGTTTAGATAATCGTTTCCAAAAATCGTGGTATTTCCAGGCATTTGCCGAAAGCCAGATTTATCTGCAAAGAAACACAGCATCGCAGTCGTTTCAGAACCTTGAACGTTCCTATTATTACTTCATACCGTCGGCTAGTATCAATTATTATAATTACCAGTATGGCGATAATACGCAAAACTACAGCTTACGTTATTCAACATCGGTCGACTATCCGCAGATATGGCAATTGGCACCCTTATACGACGACGTAAATTCTTACGCCATACCTGTAGGGAATTTGGCGTTAAAACCCTCAGTTAACGAAAATTTGGCTTTTAACTACCAATATGGCGACCTGGCGACAAAGAATCCATTTAAAAGCAGTTTCAACCTCTCTGCCGGAATTGTTAAAAGCAGCTTTTCTGACAGTACCAATTACGATGCGCTTGGCCGTTATACGCGTGCCACAATAAATCTGGGCGATAGAAAATATTTTAATTTAGGTAGTTCTATTGAAAAAACGTTCAAATTAAAAGATCATCAGTTTGCATTTTCAAGTGGTCCGGGTGGTAGTTTAAACCGGTATCTGGTAAGCATAAATGGTCACTACTATGAAACCTTTCAACGTTCATTTAATATGTCGGCGTCATTAATCTATACCTATAAATCAATATGGTCTGCAGGTTTCGGCGAATATTTTAATGGCAATAAAACAGATCAGGGTACTTTAAGCCGCTCTACCTATTATAATTGGAAAACCAACTTTGGGCTGGCATTTGCGTTTCCTAAAAGCATATTTTTCAATACACGTGTAGACTTTAACAATACTAAATCGTCTGGCCAGGCCAATAATGTTTATTTCACCATTTGGAACGCCGATATCGGCTACCGTTTCCTAAAAGGATCTAATGCCGAAATAAAGTTTTCAGCTTTAGATATTCTGCACCAGAACAGGTCCATTTATAATTCGGTATACAACAACACCATCACCACATCCACCGCCAATGTATTGCAACAATATTTTATGCTGACCCTGGCTTATTATCCGCGTCACTTTGGGTTGCATAAGAAAAAATAGCATTTGAAGATTGGTTATTGAAGATAAAAGATTGGTAAATTCCAGTAAAACTAGTTATCAGCTGACCTCGGACAGCTATCAACTAATCTTTAATAACTAACAGCCAATCTTCAATCCCTAGCATGCCGTAATGTCACAGTTACCGGCCGGGGCTGTCTTTTTTTCCACAGTTGGGCAGTTTATTCCTATAGGGGCTAAACTATTCTTAAATTACTATATCAAACAGGTAAATAACAGCGTTATAACACTCAATTAGAGCCGGGCGCTATTTATTTGGGCAATAAGTATTGCATAAAGTTTAACTTTTGATAGATTGCGCATCATAATAATGTCTAATTATCTATCAGAATAATATTTGGCAGCAATATTGTTGATAAATTAGGAAAAATAAGGCGTCCTAAGTGTAGCAACTAAATGATATATTAGGGCGTATAATAGGAGTATATATGGAAGCAAAATTTTCGCCACGGGTTAAGGATGTGATACAATACAGCAGGGAAGAGGCATTGCGCCTTGGACACGACTATATAGGTACTGAACATCTTTTGCTCGGCCTTATCCGTGATGGAGACGGCGTAGCTATAAAACTGCTGAGAGAATTGGCAGTAGATACAGCAAGGCTTCGTCGTTCTGTTGAAGACGCTGTTAAAGGAACTATAGGAACTAACGTACATATTGGCAGCATTCCGCTAACCAAACAAGCCGAAAAAGTATTGAAGATAACTTACCTTGAAGCTAAGATATTTAAAAGCGATGTAATAGGTACCGAGCATTTACTGCTATCTATTTTGCGCGATGAAGACAATATTGCATCACAAATATTAATGCAGTACAACGTTAATTATGAGGTGTTTAAAAGTGAGGTTGAAACCCATAAAAACAACATAACTGACGAGATGCCAGGCTCTTCAACAGGTGGCGATGACGACTTTAAAGAAGAAGAAGCATTTAACCAGCCTAAAAAGGTATCTGATATTAAATCAAAGACCCCGGTGCTTGATAATTTTGGCCGCGACTTAACCCGCGCTGCCGAAGATGGCAAACTGGATCCGATTGTGGGCCGTGAGCGCGAAATTGAGCGTGTGTCACAGATCCTGTCACGTCGTAAAAAAAATAATCCTATTTTAATAGGGGAGCCGGGTGTAGGTAAATCTGCCATTGCCGAAGGTTTGGCATTGCGCATTGTACAACGAAAAGTATCGCGTGTATTGTTTAACAAACGCGTGGTTACTTTAGATCTGGCTTCATTGGTGGCGGGTACTAAATACCGCGGTCAGTTTGAAGAACGTATGAAAGCCGTGATGAATGAGCTGGAAAAATCTCCGGATGTAATCCTGTTCATCGACGAGATCCACACCATAGTTGGTGCTGGCGGCGCTTCAGGGTCGTTAGACGCATCGAACATGTTTAAACCGGCCCTGGCCCGCGGAGAGATACAATGTATTGGCGCAACTACTTTAGATGAATATCGCCAGTTTATTGAGAAAGACGGTGCCCTGGATCGTCGTTTCCAAAAAGTAATGGTTGAGCCGGCTACACCGGATGAAACCGTTGAGATATTAAATCGCATTAAAGAAAAATACGAAGAGCACCACGGCGTTACTTATACCGACGAGGCTATTGAGGCATGTGTTAGTTTAACTACAAGATACATTACAGATCGTTTCTTGCCCGATAAGGCCATTGATGCTTTGGACGAGTCCGGCTCGCGCGTTCACTTAACTAATATTCATGTTCCGCAAGAGATTTTGGATATCGAGAATAAGATCGAACAAATTAAGGTTGAGAAGAACAAAGTAGTACGCAGCCAGAAATACGAAGAGGCAGCCAAATTGCGCGATACTGAAAAGCACTTGCTTGAAGAATTGGAGCAGGCTAAATCTGCCTGGGAAACTGAGACAAAATCAAAACGTTATACCGTAACCGAAGATAACGTTGCCGAAGTAGTATCAATGATGACCGGTATACCGGTACAAAAGGTTGGACAAACCGACAGCCAGAAACTGCTGAATATGTCCGATACTATCGGTACCAAGATCATTGGTCAGGAGGATGCTATTAAAAAACTGACCCGTGCTATACAACGTACCCGTGCAGGCTTGAAAGATCCTAAAAAGCCAATCGGTTCTTTCATATTTTTGGGCCCTACAGGTGTTGGTAAAACCGAATTAGCTAAAGAGCTTGCCCGCTTTATGTTTGATACCGAGGATGCTTTGATCCAGATTGACATGAGCGAGTACATGGAGAAATTTGCAGTATCGCGCTTAGTGGGTGCGCCTCCGGGATATGTAGGTTATGAAGAAGGCGGACAGCTAACTGAAAAAGTGCGTCGTAAACCGTACGCAGTTGTATTGTTAGACGAGATTGAAAAAGCACACCCTGATGTATTTAATATTTTACTACAGGTGTTGGATGAAGGCCAGCTGACCGACTCGTTGGGCCGCAAAGTTGATTTCAGAAATGCGATCATTATCATGACTTCAAACATTGGTGCGCGCCAATTGAAAGACTTTGGCCAGGGTGTGGGCTTTAGCACCAATGCTAAAACCACCCAGGCCGAGCAACACTCAAGAGGTGTGATTGAGAATGCGCTGAAACGTGCTTTTGCACCCGAGTTTTTGAACCGTATTGATGACGTGATTGTATTCAACTCATTAGGTGAGGAAGAGATCTTCAAGATCATTGATATTGAGTTAGCGGCACTGTTTGGTCGTGTTAACAGCTTAGGCTATAAAATTGAATTAACCGATAGCGCTAAAAAGTTCATCGCTGATAAAGGATATGATTCACAGTTTGGTGCACGTCCGTTAAAACGTGCTATCCAGAAATATCTGGAAGATCCGATTGCCGAAGAAATATTAAAAGGCGAACTGAACGAGGGCGATACGATGGTGGTTGATTATGATAAAGGTGCCGACGAGATCAAGATAGCTCCTAAGAAAGCTTCGAGTAAAAAACCTAAGCAGGAAGAGCAAAATTGATAGCTTTTAATACTATAAAAATACCCGCTATATGGCGGGTATTTTTATATATTACTGCAGCAAATCTGGCCGTTAGAAAAATAAATTAAAAAAAAAGAAACTATGTATTAAACCTTTGCGTTCTACAAATATCTTACTGTTGAAAACAAAAAAATTATCGCTATGAGAAGACTCTTATCTATTGCTTGTGTGGCCATTGTCGTGGCGG
>DATCXS010000469.1:0-12852 GCA_036565645.1 Mucilaginibacter sp. | reverse complement strand
CTTTTCGCGTGGTGGTGGTGGTTTTTCAGGCGGCCGTTCGCAAAGCAGTTTCTCTTCACCAAGAAGCAGTAGCCGCTCGCAAAGCACTTTCTCGGCTCCGAGAAGTAATAACAGTTTCAGATCGCCCAGAACTAACAGTTTTTCTTCTCCGAGAACAAATGCCTTTAGCAGCCCAAGCTATCGCGGCAGCGCCCATGCCAGAGTAACCAGCCCGACTTTCAGAAGAGGCGGCGTAGGTTCAAGTTATCGTAGTGGTCGTAGTTCAATACGCGGTGGTTTTTATCGCGACGGACGTTACTATCCGGGTGGTTATGGCCACTCTTACGGTCGTTCTTACGGATACCGTTACAGCCCCTGGTCGTCACACTATGGTTACCACTATAACAGGGGTTTTTATGGTAGCTTATACTATCCTCGATTAGGCTTTAGCCTGGGGGTATTACCTTATGGATACTATCCATTCTGGTGGGGCGATTCGCAGTTTTATTATAGCGGCGGTTACTTTTATCAATATGGCGACGGACAGTATACTGTAGTGGAGCCACCTATAGGTGCTGCGGTTAACAGCCTGCCAAGCAATGCGCAGTCTATCGTGATTAACGGTCAGCAATATTATGAGGCAAACGGTGTTTATTATACCCCGGTAATTAAGGACGATGGTACCGTTGTGTACCAGGTTGCCGGTAAAGATGGCCAGTTAGAGACCGGTTCTTCAGACCAGGGCAGTTATGCTCCGGATCAGGGCTACTCTGACGGTGGCGTCCAGGTAGCTCCCGAGCAAAACCAGCGCCCGGCAGTAGCAATGCCCGAGATTGGCGATATATTTTACAGCCTGCCGTCTGACACCCGCAGAATAAGATTAGCCGGACAGGTATACTACGTATCTCCTGACGATTTTTACTACCAGGAAACACAGGACGCCGATGGCAAAAAAGCTTACAAAGTTATGGGAACACCAGACAATGCTCCCGGCGAATAAAGTTTAATAATTAATAATTTCAAATAGAGGGGCAGGCACCGTTAGGTGTTTGCCCTCTTTATTTTCTGCCTGCCCATTAAACTTTAAAAGTTTCCAGGTACGCGTTGAAGGTGGTTTGCTAAAGGGCGCGTTTAACACTATTTCCGCCACTGCGTCATCGCGAACGAACGAGTATAGCGATCTCTGAATTGCTTGTTATCCGCCTGTCGCGCAGAGATTGCACGCTATCGTCCGCAATGAAATATGCTTTGTTAGTATCCCGTAAAAACCTCATCCTTAAAACACCACAGCCATTGCTCGCCCGGCTCGGCGGAAATAATGACGGGATGATCTGTCGCGTGGAAATGTTTGGTCATGTGCATATTTGGCGAGCTGTCGCAGCATAGGGTGACACCACAGGTTTGGCAGGTGCGCAGGTGTACCCAGGTGTCGCCGGTTTTAATACATTCTTCGCAAATGTAAGCCTGCGCCTGCTTAAGTTCTGTAATTTCGCGGATATGCCGGCATGTATCTTCCATCGCCTATAAAATATTTAGCGGATTGTTACGGACATGATTTATCTTGGCCTCAAACATTTCGGCCATTTTACCGGCGCGCCATTTAGCTTCTTCGGCTTTAAGGCCGGTAAACAATTCATCTACTGTTTGGTTAAACAGACTAAGCCACGTTGCAAAATGCTCATGTCCTACGTGCAGCTTTGCATGCGGTGGAAACGGACTACCCAAGTAGGTGTGCTCGTCAAGCAAAACGGTTTGCCAAAAGCGGTACATCTTTTCCAGATGATGCGGCCACTGATCTTGTATACGTTCGTTAAATACCGGCGACAGCAACTCGTTGTCGCGCACACGTTCGTAAAAAGTATTTACCAGCAGCTTAATATCGTCTAATGTCAAAATATCAGTAGCCATTATCATAATTTTGTTTCTGTATTGTTATGACCCACAGTCGCCATGTGTATAGTAAACGTGGTGCCTTTCTTTTCGGTACTTACCACATCAACGCTGCCGCCATGTTTCTCTACTATTTGCTTAACAATACTCAGGCCAAGTCCTACAGATTCTTCGCCACGCAGGCCCCTGCGACTGGCTCTTGAAAAACGATCAAAGATATAAGGCAGCAAACTTTCAGGAATGCCCATGCCAAAATCTTTAATATCAATAAATATCCCCCCGGCATCGTCCACGCCCAACCTTACTTCGACATGGTCACTATCGCCAGAAAACTTAACCGCGTTACTGATCAGGTTATCCATTACGCGCTCCATTTTCTCGGTATTGATATGGGTATAGATGGGTTTATTGGTGCCGTAATAAAGAATATTGGTTTGGCCGGTTTTATTTTTGGCCCACTCATCTACAATTTTCAGGAGGTACTGGTTAAGCTCAACCTCTTCAATGTCAAATACGTTGTCCTTGTCGTTATGCGCCGTTTCAATCAGGTCGTTTATAATAGCGGTGGCCTTATCGCAAGACATTTTAATCATCTGCACGTTTTCCTGGTTATCTTCATTTAGGGTGTGGTCATCTTCCATAATACAGGCCAGCGCGAAAATGGCGGTAAGCGGATTTCGCAAATCGTGCGCTACTATGCCTAATATTTCATTTTTAAGGCGACTGGCCGTTTCTATTTCGATATTCTTTTCTTCGATGGCTTTTAGTTTCAGATAATTATCTGCACGGTACGAGAAAGAGAACCTTGATATACAATAAAATACAGCAAGCACCACAAAAGAGGCCAGGTTGTTCATGACGATCTCGCTGATATCTGCCTGATAATAAGGCACAAAGTAGTAAAAGCACAAGCCGGCTACTGCTGTAAGTATAATGGTTTCAAAAAATTCGAACGTAAAAAACACCCCGGCCACTACAATGCCTACAAGGTACATGAGCATAGTATTACGCGGATTATGCATGGCAAAGAACGTGGCCCGCATGCCGGAAAAGATAATAAACAGAGCCATCAACAAAACAAATACCCGGCTGAGTAAGGGCTTTTGCTTACCGCGTTCATAAAGGGTTATCAACAGGATGCTGATGAGGCAAAAAAACGGAGTTACAATAGAGGTAAATATATTGGCATCGTTAAACTCGTCGTAGTGCCTGATGCTTTGGACAGGGACATCATAAGCGGTTACAATAAGCCTCAAAGTAATGTTCAGCAAGAAATAAATCAGACTGATAATCTTAACCGTTTTTAGATTCTGCAACGTACTGTAGCTCCTAAAAAGATCCCGATAAACGGGGCTGATCCTGGTAAAAAAATGAACCCGCATTGTGATTATTTGGCTTAGCTAATATACTGATAAATGTATATACATGTTAATCATCTGTCAAAATGCTTCGCCTACGTCGATAAACAATCCTCTTGAACCCTGGGTACCAAAGCCATAGTCTAATGAAATATTGGTTTTTGATACTTTATTGATCTTAACGCGCAGCCCGGGGCCAAAACCGGGTTGTATAGCCTGCAACCTGGTACCCTGCGCTGCCGACAAGGTTTCGGCATTGGCAAATAACACGCCGCCTATCAGGCCGTTAGCAGTTATCCTGAAACGATATTCGGCCTCGGCGTAAAACATTTGCGCGCCGCGGAAACGTCCCTGGATGTACCCTCTGCCCGTGGCCGAGTTTGAGTCCCAGGAAACACTGGGCAGATCAAGATAACCCGGCGAACCATTCAAAATCACCCAATCAAAATTCCATAAAGCCAGCACGTTTTCTGAACTGGCAGGGAACTTAAAGTATTTCCGGGCATCGATCATGAGCGATTGCCAGCCGGATGTGCTGCCTAGGCTCGTTGCCGCATCGCGATACTGTAAAGAGACAAAGGCGCCGCGCGAGGCATTAAGCCCATTGTCTCTTGAATCGTACAAAGTACTGAGAGTAAAGCCCGACGCTACTGAATGCGTTGCTTTGCCATACAGCAAATAGTCAGATACCGTACCGTTTAAATTACCTTTGTCGGTAATATTGTAATGGCGGTCGAACATATAACCTATACCCGCGTAAAAGTTACCGCTAAGCCTGCGATAGGCCGTTTCATAAAAGCGCAGAAACTTGTAGTCCATCGGGTCTTCGTTAGCCATTTTTGAACTACTGCCCAGTCCGAAGGTACTTTGGGGATATTTATAAAAACGAAAATCGCCAAGGAAATTATAAAGGTTGTCTTTGCTCCAGATGCTGGTTTGCACCGGTATGCTAAACTGTTTGTTTTGCGTGTACGATGTGCTGGCCACAACTGTAGAAACCCTTGAATCAGGCCCGGTGCGGAAAGCCACATTGCCCGAAAGCACAATAGCGAGCCTTGATACCAGCGTATAACCAATAGCAGGCACCACAGATATTACCGGCTTTGAGGTAACAGAATCGTAGGCTGGCTTGGCATTTTTATCAATGAGCCGGCCTATAACCTCATACAGGTCTGTTTGCGGCTTACCTTTCCGCGAAAGCACCAGGGTGTCTTGTTTGGGCTTTTTTGCCGCGCTATCGGTATGTATTTTGGCGATTGGAATCTGGCGGCCTTGCTGCGCAAGTAGCTGTTTACTAATTAGCAGTAAAAATAAAGCCCAAAAGCTATTACGTAGTCTCATTCGATATACGCCATGTTTTGAGTGATGAAATTGTGGCGTGTATGCGGCTAAGTTAGCAAATGTGCAGATATGCAGCTGTGCGGATGTGCATATTTTTTAGTTTCATCTGCACATTCGCATAGCTGCACATCAAACAGGTTTAACGGGGCTGCCAATCCAATCTGTTCCCGGCGACAGGCGCTCGCCCTTCATCACCAGCGACAGGGGGTCTATATGTGTATCGTCGCCTAACTCACTGTCGTATAAAATAATGGTGCCTGAGCCTATGCTGCTGCGCGCGCCGATTTTTACCGGACCAATCTTCATTACCCTGTCCTCGAACAAATGCGTCTGCGGACCGCAATCCTGGTTCAATGCCGCATCGTCCTGAATAGTTACCATATCAAATTCGGTAATATCGGTAGTGTTCATCCAAACGCGCTTGCCTATTTTTACACCCATTAACCTCAATATGGAGGGCAGCCAGGGTGTCCCTTGTAAATGCTCTAATAAAAATGGAATAGCCAGCGCTTCGTAGGTTGAAGTTATTGCCTCGCTTTTCCAAACGGCCCAGCTCCACATGGGTTTTTGCTGTGCTTTGTACCGGCCCACAAACACCCATTTTAAAACTAACGGAACCAGGAAGGCCGGTATCCCCATAAAAAATAAATAGTAGAAAGGGAACAGCACAATGATTTTCCACAGCGGATCATCTACTAGCAAATCATGCGCATAGGCAATAAAGAAGATCGAGAAACAAATAATGGCGCTCTCGGGCAAAATAATGCGAATAAACTCGACTACGCCACGCGCTATTTTACGGTAGATATTGGGATGCAGCGTCAGCTCATCGCCAAAAGGCGTGCTCTCCTGCCTGCGGGGTAAGGGTATGGCAGGCGAGCCAAACCAATCGCGCGCGGTGCTTTCTGCCTGTTGTTTATCATCGGGCGGGGTTGACAGCACACCGATCAGCATATCACTATTCAGGGTATAGCCCTGTGGAATCAACGCGCTATTACCCACAAAGCTTTTATTACCGATGATGGTTTTACTGAGGATGAGCTGCTGTGCACGGATGTCGGCCTCGCCCAAGGTAACAGCATCGGCTACAAAGGCGCCGTCGCCAATTTCAAGCAGCGGATGCGTTACGCTGCTGGCGGTGGATATCTCTGTATTTTTACCGATTTTGGCACCTAACATTCTGAAATAACCAGCCACGTAAACCGTAGCGTATATGGGGTGCATTACAATCAGGCTCAATGACATCAGTTGGTCTGCAAACCATTTGCGCACATAAAACATACTGTAAACCGAATATTTACCGGGTTTTATGTCCCGTTGCAGCAATCGCGTTAGCAATATAGTCTCGAACATGAAGAGTACGATGTACAGAATTGCCAGTTGGGGCACATGCACCATATAATTGAAATTATAATCGGGTGCATCGTTGTCCATGCGGTTAATGGCAATAATGGTGGGCAGCAGCGGCGCCAGGATGATGAACGGGAAGACCATCATACAAAAAATAAAGATCAGTTTGTACTTGCGACGCGTGAATGCCGCTATGGGTTCGGGATGCGGCAGATCGGCAATTTGCTTAGTTTCTTTTAACTGTGCGGGGCTGCCCTGCCATACCTCGCCCTCTTTAATGGTGTTACCTGCGGACAGCAAGCTAAGATCCTGCAGTTCTCCCCAGGCTTCGATATGCGCATTACCCGAAATTGTGGCACTGCTGCCAATATAAGCATGATCGCCGATATGGATGCGTCGCAATTTCAATAGGCCATTCTCCACAACAGCGTTATTGAGGTTAGTTTGCGAGCTTAAACTGGCATCGGCGCCGATGGTAATCAGATCCTCGGCACCGAAACTAAAATCGCTGATCTGCGCATCAGGTGCTATTTTCATCCCCAGCCAGCGCAGGTAAATAGGATACAAAGGCGTACCGTTTAAAAACTGGGCCGGTAATAAACGCTGCATAGCCTTAACAAACCACCACCTGAAATAATAGGTACCCCAAAGCGGGTAATCGCCCTCTTTCATTTTGCCAATCACCAGCCACTTGGTGCCGATAGACAACAACGTGAATATAGGCGGGATGAACGAGAATAATATAAGCGAGGTAATGATAGAGTAAGCCACATTCTCCGTCTCCTGATCGATATAATAATAGCCCAGGTACGGAATAAATATCTGGAAAGCATACAAACCGTAAATAAAAAGCAAAGCTACCGTCTGCGCCGACCAGCAGGCCAGGTACCTGTAAACCGGCGGTTTCTTGTAAGCCTTTTTGGGTTTGGCTTTAACATCAGGCTGTTTCTCCCAGACCGAAATAAGGCTACTTAAAGGCCGGTTAAGATAGATGTCTTTCAATGACGCGCCCGGTAAGTTGGCATCCCGGCGCAGCTGCGATACAAACCCCGCGGCAAGCAGCGAATGGCCACCCATATCGTCAAAAAAATCCATCGCAGGTGTAATCTCTTTATTAGGGAAAACATTGCGCAGAACGGCTAAAATGCGTTCAGATGCAGGGGCATTCAGGTCGATAGCACTTGGGGTAATGTTAACCGAAGTAAACGCTTCAGGAACCGGCAATGCCTTGCGATTGATCTTGCCGCTGGGCATGCGGGGCATTTCATCCAGCTTAATAATAGAGCCAGGCACCATGTACGATGGCAGGGTTTTAGCCAGCTCAAGCCTGAACAGGTTTTCTTCGATATCGTTAATACCATCCATCACCACATAACCCACCAACTGATCTTGCCCGCCACCATCTTGCTTTACCGCTACCACTGCCGATGCAACGCCCGTTATAGCATTCAAACGCACCTCAATCTCACCTAACTCGATGCGGAAACCGCGCAGCTTGATCTGGTCATCAAAACGGCCGCGCAGGTCGACGGTACCATCGGCATTGATCACTGCGGCATCGCCGGTACGGTAAACCCGGTCGCCGGGCAAAATATCCAGCGAAGCAGGTTTTGTCACAAACTTTTGCGCGGTAAGGTGCGGCAGTTTTACATAACCCGAGGCTACGCCCGGCCCGGTAATAATCAACTCCCCTTCCTCGCCTATAGGCAGCAGGTTCAGGTTATCATCAACTACCGCCAGGTTATAGTTAGGCAGCGGATCGCCAATTACAATCTTATCGCCTTTTTTTAACGAGGCTATGGTGGCGGTGACGGTGGTTTCGGTTGGGCCGTAGCTGTTGTAAAACTCGATACCCGGCCTGGCCCATTTAGCCAGCACCTGTGGGGTACAAGCCTCGCCGCCGGCGTTTACCAGTCGCAAGGCATTTTGACTATCTTCCATTACCGCAAGCAGGCTGGGTACGGCGTGCAACACGGTTATATTTTCCTGGCGGATGATATCGCCTAATTCATCAATACTTTTCGAGGTGGTATTATCTGACACCCAGATGGTCGCGCCGGCAAAATAGCTGATCCAGGTTTCTTCGCACCACATATCAAACGACACCGAAAAACCCTGATAGACTTTGTCGCTCTCGCGGATATTAAAGACCGATTGCTCCGAGCGCACCAGGTGGCAAATTTGTTTCTGACTGATGGGGATACCCTTAGGCTTACCGGTACTGCCCGAAGTATAAAGCACATAGGCAACGTCATCGGGCAGCGGGCCCTGGGACAATTTGGTATGCTGGTCTGCCGCAGGCATGGGCGGCACCAATAATTGAGGACAGGGCGAGTTAAGTTTCTGCAGACTAAAGATACCATCGGCACCAACTTCTTCTAAGATGATTTCGACACGCTCGGCAGGGATCTCACGGTCTACCGGCACATAAGTGGCCCCGCTTTTCACGATCCCTAAAATAGCTACATGCAGTTCTAAGCCGCGCTGCCACCACACGCCTACCTTGCTGCCGCGCGATATTCCTTTTTTGTTCAGATATTGAGCCACAGTACTGCTCCAACGGTCAAGCTCAGCATAAGTGAGCGATTGATCGTGGAAAATAATAGCTGTTTTATGCGCATATTCGACAGCCGATTTAGAAAACAGGATGGCCAGGGTTTCTTCGCGAATAAGGTCAGGCCGGTTGGCGCCGAGTACAATACTCTGTGAATTCATAGATATAGTTACTTTAGGGGTATAATTTGCAATTGGTTAAGTTTGACAACACAGCCTGCGGATGGTCATTATCTGGCTTTTCAGATATAATAAGGAGGTAAAGGTTTAGTCTGTTATTAATGAAACAATAATATTACAAAATGATAGTTGGCTACCACACGCAGATAACCCAAAATTGGACACCGGATAACCTGGCTTACAAACTAAATTTGCTGCCCAAACCATTGAGCGATAAGATCACGGCCAAGCGGCAGCATCTGGATGTACAGCTATCGGTAACAGGTAAATTATTATTGTTAAAACTGATCGATCATTTTGGTCTTGATTTAAAGCTGCATGATCTGCTATATGACCCATACCAACGCCCCTATTTTGCAGGCAATTTCGACTTCAACATCTCGCACTCCGGTAACCGGGTGATCTGCTGCGGAACAACCACAGGAAAGGTCGGCATAGACCTTGAGCTGATGAAACCCATCACCATTAATTATAACGACTACTTTACCGCGGCCGAACAACAAAACATCCGCGCAGCGGAAAACCCGGATGCTGCGTTTTTCAAACACTGGACGCGTAAGGAAGCAGTACTGAAAGCCGTTGGCACGGGTGTTTATACCCCATTATTGGAAATTGATGTGTCGGCTGATGAAGTGGTTTACCGGAATGAAATTTATTATTTATCTAAGATTGATATTGATGTGGATTTTAGCGGATGCGTAGCTTATGATGTGAAACAGGATATTGTTTTGAAAGAAGTTGAGATTTAGTTAGCGGATTGCAAATGCTCCAGGATACCGCAAGCGTTGGTTAAGTTAAGCGGATCGCCGACATACCCCCTCTCTAACCCGATAGCTATCGGGTCTCCCACGGTTGGGGAGACTTTGGCTGTTTATGTTATTAACCGGACACTACAATGTAAAATTAATCGGCACGGTATAAGACACCCTGACCGCTTTGCCAAATTGGTAACCCGGCACCCATGCCGGCGATGCGCTTAATACACGTACAGCTTCTTTCGACATCAGCATATCGGGGCTTCTCATAATCTTAAAGTCGTCTAATTTGCCATTGACTAATACCACAAACGTAACAATAACTCTGCCTTGTACCCTGTTAAACCTGGACACCCCGGGGTAATGAATATTTTGACCAAGATAAGCGCCAAAAGCTGGCAATCCGCCAAAAAACTGCGGCATTACATTGCGCGTTGTATAATCATAAGTCTTACTTTCATACGCATGAACAGCCTTACCTGATTTCAGCGTACCGTTATCATAGTCCTCGGTAAAGGTTATACGGTGATCTTTATCGCCGTTGTCGCCTTTCCATTCGCCATCCCGCAAGCCGTTTTTAACCTTGCCCTCCTCAAACACGTTCGAGAAGTTATTATTATAAATTTTATAATATCCCTCACCATTAATTGCCAAAACTTTTCCGGTACTATCCCGATAATCTAAAAAAAGTTCGTTGTTACCGGCTATCTTTTCGTCATCGCCCAGATATTTTTTGTGGATATACAGCGTGCCATTAGGATAATATTCATAAGCATCGCCTTTTTTACGTGCTTCGTGGAAATTGCACATCTCTTGTTTTTTACCCGATGGGTAAAACCAAACTGCCTGGCCTTCAAACTGCATATTGTCCCGGCTCCAGCTTTTGGCTATTAACCTGGGGGTTTTGTTTATATAATATTCATTGACATTAAACAGCTTCGAGCCTGAATCGGGCTCTGAAACTACACGGGCAAAATCAGCACTATCAAGTTCGTAAACCTGGCGCCCATTATTTTTAAATAGCGTGGTTATGCTATGGCTTTGGCCGAAGGACTTTGTAACAGCTATGCAGAATAACAGGGAAAGTAAGGTTGTAGGTTTCATTTAATCAATAAAGTTATGATGCTAATATAATAATAACCAATACCAATTGGCGCAGTGTTTGTATTTATCCTGAAAAATAAAATTAACATGCCCGAGGGTCCTTCTATCGTCATACTCAAAGAAAAACTGAAGCCTTTTATAGGCAAGCGGGTGATGGATGCCAATGGTTACGCTAAAGACTTTGATGCCGGGCTGCTGGTCGGTAAACACTGAAGGATGTTAAAAGCTGGGGCAAGCAAACACTGCTTATATTCCCGAAGTTTGCAGTACGAATCCACATGATGTTGTTTGGGTCGTACAAGATCAATGAGCCGGTTAAGAAGAATGCATCATTGCACCTGGGGTTTAGTAATGGCTATGTAAATTTCTCCATAAGTTCGGTTAAATTGATCGGGGAACCCTTAGATGAGCTATACGATTGGTCGGCAGATATTATGAGTGATGAATGGGATCGTGACAAAGCCATCGCGAAGCTCAAAGCTAAACCCAAAACCATGATCTGCGATGCCCTGCTTGATCAGAAGATATTTGCAGGATTGGGCAATATCATTAAGAATGAGGCACTATTCAGAGCGCGGTTGCATCCCGAAAGCATCATTGGCCAGATACCTGATGACAAGCTTAAAGAGTTAATCAACGAGGTGATCAGTTTCGGTCAGGATTTCCTGAAATGGCGCAAGGTCAACCAGCTTACCCGGCATTTGCAGGCGCACGAGAAAAACATCTGTCCGCGTAACCTTATCCCCTTTCGCAAAGCTGACACGGGTAAAACTAAGCGACATTCTTATTTCTGTGAGAAGTGCCAGGAGTTGTTTGATTAGGCAGACGTATCTCAAAGCAATCTCTATACGTCAGGAAGCGTTTGATATGCATGTGCCGAGATTGCTTCGTTCCTCGCAACCTGAAAGTAATTATTTTATTGCATAATGCCTTTAAAAAGCGCCTATCAGGTGCAGTTGTTCCCCGAAAAATATTTTTAAAATTTGTAACAAATTTGTTATAATTTATGTTTAGCTTTATATAACAATCAGTAAGGAGGGTAATTATGAAAAGAATACTAATGTTATGTTTAGTAGCTTTTGGTATGAGCATTTCTGCGAAAGCCCAATGCCCCATCAACGAAATTTTAACTACTAAAGAACCGCAGGCCATTGCAAACTTAATTGAAGCCAACACCGATTGCATACGACAGGCACTAACGCAGGATCCCGAATATCAACATTTCAGAGTCTATGTAGATTACCTTTACAACACCTCGACACCGTGGGTTTTCCACACTAATTTGCAAAAAGAAAAACTGTTTCAGGATTTTTATACTATCTGGGGACAAGCCTATCCTACCATGAGTTCGCCTGCCCCTGCCAACCCTGAGTTTTATGCGGCAATAAAGGAAATGGTAGGCACAGACCCTGCTTATTTTACCCAACGAAAAGCGACCAGGATCCCTATTAAATATCAACAATGGTTATATGTAAAAAACCTTGTTGCCAAATACGGCGAACGTAATATTATACTGTTGACCAATGCAACAGCAAAGATTGCTAATCTGGCTACGCCTAACTACGCCGTATTTGTACCTAATTAACAGCCTACGCTTGTCCAGGTCACGTGGGGCAAGTGTACTATGTGTGATGAGTTCGTTAATGAGCGGCGGGGGTAGTGTCCCGTCGCTTTTTTTTGTCCCAACCAAGCCCCTTCTAACCCGATAGCTATCGGGTCTCCCCCGGCAGGGGAGACTTTTGAATGCCTATTTGGATGTTTTAAATTTGAAGCCCTCCCAACCGGGGAGGGTTTGGGTGGGGCTGAGGGCTGTTGCCTACCCCAGTATTTCGGCAATTTCTTCAAAGCCTTTTTCGCGGGCCAGGTCTGCAGGCAGTTTACCGCCCTCCATGCGCACATCAACATCGGCTCCATTTTCAAGTAACAGAATGAGCAATTCCAGGTTACCATTTTGGGCAGCCGAATGCAGCGGCGTTACACCTGCCTGCTGCCTGATGTTTACCTGCGCGCCATTCTCTATCAGCATCCGGGCTATACCAGTGTAATTTCCGGCAGCAGCAGAGTGCAGCGGAAAAACATTAAAGCCATTGTTTGAAGGCAGATTAACATCGGCCCCTTTTAGCACAAGGTAACGGGCCACCTCCAACTGCCCGAAATAGCAGGACAGTCCGAGGGGCGTAAAACCGTCATCTGCATATAAATTAATGGCATCGGGATTATTAAAAATCAGGTGCGCAACTACATCAAACTTACCCACGGCGGCTGCTTCAAACAGGCTGATCTCTTCGACATATTTGAGCAGCAAAGCTGCAACTTCAGGCTTTTTAAAATAGCAGGATAAC
>DATCXS010000396.1:0-4384 GCA_036565645.1 Mucilaginibacter sp. | reverse complement strand
AATGCGCTGTACACCACTTTTTACAAAAATAAAATCGCTGCTGTTTTCGGCCGTCTCTTCCAACTGGCTGTGTTTCTCAAGCGCCAGGAGTTCGCGGGCTTTGGCCATGGCCTGCTCAAAACGGTCAAAAGCAATGGGTTTCAATAAAAAATCAATCACGCCCAGTTCATAACCGTCAAAAGCGTAATTGCGATAGGCCGTGGTGAAAATGGTTAGTGGTGGGTCAGGTAAGCATTTAAGGAATTCGATGCCATTCATTTCAGGCATTTCAATATCAAGAAGCAAAACGTCTGGCGCTAAAGTTTGCAAACTCTTTAAAGCTTTCGTCGCATTAGGGAAAAGCTGCACCTGTCCAATCCGGGGCATTCTTTTTAAATACCCCTCCAGTACTTCACGGGCCAGCGGCTCGTCGTCTACGATGGCGATTTTTAACAGTACCTCTGTCATAATTTGATTCTTAAGGTGGCTTTATACGTCGTTGCCTGATCCTGCAACTGTAAATCATGTCTGCCCGGATAGAGCAATTCCAGTCGCTTGCGCAAATTATTCAGCCCGATGCCACCTTTGTATTGCGAACTAACAAGTGCGGGTTTTGTGTTTTCCACCTCCGCAATCAACGTGTCGTCATGTGCGCTGATTGAAATATGGAGTACGCTATCCGCGGTCTGTTTGCTTAGTCCGTGTTTAAATGCATTCTCTACCAGCGGGAGTAAGAGTAAAGGTGCGATCTTTTGTCCTGGGTCCACCTTCCCGGCATTAAAAGTAATCACTGCACCGGCGCCAAATCGCAACCGTTCCAGCTCGACATAATTGTGGAGGTATTCTAGTTCTTTTGCCAGCAGTACTTTTTCATCATTGCTATCATATAGCATATATTCCATCATCGACGAAAGCTTGAGCACCACATCGGGTGCCAGTTCTGATTTTTTGAGGGTCAGCGCGTACAAGTTATTCAGGATATTGAATAAGAAATGCGGGTTAACCTGTGCGCGTAGAAAATCCACTTCCGCATGAAGTTTTTCAACAGTGATGCGCTGTATGAGTAATTGCTGGCCGTACCAGTCCAAACTCAGTTTCAACGCCAGCATCAGGGCCAGGTACCACAGGGTACTGAAAAAATTATAGGAGACAGATTCCCACATATTACTGTTATAGAGCGGGCCGACGATATAACCATATAAATAATAGTCGTATAGGCTTTGGATGACCAGATAAGTGAGTACCGAGAATAAGATAGCACTAACATACGCGCCATATTTTTTTTTGGCCAGATACTTTGGCAGGAAAATGTGCAGGTTTAAGTAAGCAATAATGACAAGCAACCCCACTCTGACGCCTACGCAGGCAAAAAAATAAGGCAGGTTAGCCTTATACAGCAGATACTTTTTCTCATATAAAAAGAAGCCGGTAACCAGTATCCAGTAAGCGCCGTAAATCGCGGTCTTTTTGTTAAAAAGTTTCATTTCATTGCTCAATTGTTTAAAGGAAACCAAAATTGCCGCGCTGGCAAAAAAATATCGACAAACGACTTAAATAATAGAGGAAGATAAACATAAAAAAACAAATGTCTATTAGATCGGTCGTTGCTCTACTATTTTTCACAAGGGCTTTTTGATGGGCTAACTTGTGGTTTAATAAAAAAAGATCATTATGAAAAAGCTATTGTTATGCGCGTTTTTCGCCCTTGCGCTGGGCAATTTAAGTTTTAACGGCAAGTTTGGTTTAGATGATTATGAGATATATCTGAACAATAAACTGATGCTGAAACAGCAGGTGAACCAACCGCTGAATTTACGGGTGCTGGCTTTGGATAAGGCTAAAGAAAGCGACCAGCTTCGATTAGTGTACCGGCACTGCCGGCTGGATAATGGCCCCGGTACCGGCAGAAGCATCGTTCTAAAAGATGACAAAGGAAATAGCCTGCAAAAATGGGATTTTAAAGATGCCGGTCAAATGATTATTGCGGTGAAAGACCTTTTGGAGGCTGAAAAGAAAGCTGCGGGCCATCAGGTTAGCTTGATTTACCTGTCGCATGAATTGGATCGGGGAGAAATGCTGGCTTTGGTGCGTTTTAAATGAAGTATTTTATTTTCGTTCTGCTTTGCCTGGGCACATTAGCAGGTAGCGGGCAAAAATTGGATAGTCTAAAGGCCGACTCTTCGAAAAAAGGGTCGGCTATCCAACTGAACACCGTAATTATACGCGGGCAACGACCGCTGATTGAACGCCGGGTAGATGGCATTGTGTTTAATGCGGAAAGTTTATCGCCCGTCGCGGGTGCCGATGCTTCAGATATCTTACGAAAGATACCAATGCTAAGCGTAGATGGTAACAATAATTTGATGGTTCGCGGCAGCGGGAAGGTTAAGGTACTAATCGATGGTAAACCCTCGGAGATTTATGCGCCGTCAGTAGCGGATGCTTTACGGGCTATCAGGGCTGAGCAGATTGCTAAAGTTGAAGTAATTACAGACCCACCTGCCAGGTACGATGCTCAGGGAACCGACGCGGTGATCAATATCATCACTAAAAAACTTAAACGAAACAGCACTAACGCCAATATCGGCGGGATGTTGGGCAACCGCGGCGAAAATATTATGGGTGATATTCATCATCAGCAAGGTGTGTGGCAAGTACATGGTGATGGTTTTGGACAGGGTTACCGAAACCGGAACGGGTTGGTTTTATTGCGAAACACGGCAGCCTCGTCCTTGCGTCAGGAAACCAAAACCCGTCAGATGGGTAGCTATGTTTTCGGCGGCATTAATCTTATTTGCCGTTTAGATTCTCTAAATAACTTAAATGCTGGTTTTCGCCTGCACCGATACACCAGTGTGGTTAACAGCACTTCGGATACATACGATACGGTATTTTTGTTCCAGCGTTTGATGAAAACACCGGTTCGAGGTTCGAGTCAGACATATAACATAGGTTTTGACGGACAGAGCAAGAACAAAAGAAATAAGTATTCGCTGTTGGGCATGTATGCCGATCAACAAACCAATACCAAGTATGTGCTACAGCAAAATGTACCCGATAAAAGCCCTTACCAGGAAAGTTTTGCCGGTACTGCTGTTACTAAAGACCTTACTTTGCAGGCAGATTATGCACGCGTGTTCAGCAAAGACAGCAAATGGGAATCCGGTGCTAAACTGAGCACCAAAAACGTGCATGATGTTAATCTTTATGTACCAGATGCAGGCCGGTCTGCTATCTTTGATTATAATAACACAATCTTTGCGGCGTATGCTAACCTAAGCAATCATTTAGGTAGTTGGGGTTGGAGTACAGGTTTACGTTATGAAAAGACTACCTTGAATGCAATTTTCAGGAACGCGATAGGTGAGGAGCAGTCTTTTAGTAATTGGGTGCCTTATGCCTTGGTACAGCTAAGTTTGAATGCCAACGCCAGCCTGAAGCTGAGTTATACGCAAAAGATAGTTCGGCCGTTCGTTTCTTATCTTGATCCGACAGTAAACACAAGCGACTCACTGACCTTACAGCATGGGAACCCGGATTTAAGCCCGGAGATTACGCGGCGTTACCAGTTCAGTTATTCAGTCAACGATCCGAAGTTTTTCAGGGATTTGACTTTGTTTTTTAATGATAACCGGAATACGATAGAAAATATCCGTAACCCGCTGGCTAACGGACGCTTAGAAAGTACGTGGAGAAATGTTGGCACCAATCAACGTCTGGGTTTATCAGCAACATTCAACTGGAAACCGGGGCCAGCATTCCTGTTAGGTGGCACACTTACTGGGCAATATGTTCATTTAGCCAGCAAAAGTCTTGGCGTGGTCCATAATGGCTTTATGCGGCTATTGACCATGAATGCCAGTTATAAAATATCCCACGGCTACAGCCTGGACTTTTACGGCTACTTTGATGCTGATGATTTGAGCCTGCAGGGTTACCGGCAAGGCTGGAAATTCTATAACATGACGCTCAATAAAAAATTCAGAAATGAGCGACTGATGTTGAGCTTGCGTACCGAAGTATTTTTAACACGTTATACGTATAATGCAGAGGTAATTGCCACGTCAAGTTATGTGCAGCGGCAAACAACCCGTTACCAGAATCAGAATTTACGATTAACCATTACTTACAAGATCGGCAAAAGTGAGATAACAGCGCCGGCGACACGGCCGGTTGATCAATGATCGCTGAGATTTTAAAACACCTTCAATATGGGCGCTAAATACAGAATTCACCAAACTGCGATAAAGCTGCAATGAGCTCAAATAATTCTTTAGATCAAAAAGCCGTGCTAAAAATAAATCAGTTTAATTTATTTGAAATCCCACCAAACTGTCTTATCAGGCGGATTGCCTAGGGTATAAGGCTCGCCAATACGCGGGACATTTACCTGGACACCCAATTT